>NZ_JBIQLE010000048.1:0-16628 GCF_044464525.1 Pusillimonas sp. | reverse complement strand
TCCTCAGCGGCAAAAGATTACTTGGCAAACAGGAGGCGTCCATATACGAGTTCTGTCGACGCCCGCGCGGACGAGGTAGACGCAGGAAGTCCGGCGCAGCCGGACCGCCCGATCGCCCGGGGCGAAGTACGTTGCCCCCGGCAGCGCTCAAGAACTCAAAAAAACTCAAAAAACCAACGCAAAAAAGTAATGGATGTAGCGGCACGCACTCTTAAAGAGAACAGCGCCACAAATGAATGGGACGGAGGCAATGCAATCAAGCAGCCGCGGCCAACCGCCGCATCAACCCCTCAACCACCACCAGCTCGGCCTCAACCGTAAACTGCCCGGCGCGAATCATTTCCCAGGCCTCATCCACAGTAACCGCTCGAATCTCCGCAACCTCGCCGTCTTGGTTGCTCATGGGCACAGACTCATCCAGCACACACTCGCTAACCAGCACATCTTCCACCTGATAACCTTCCGGCAGGCGCCGATGCATGCGCAAAATTACGCGTAACTTAGAACGCTGTGCCAGATGCTCGGGCATCAAGCCCGCCTCTTCCTCACTTTCACGCAACAACGAAGCATCCAGGCTTTCGCCCGCCACCGCCAGCCCGCCCACCAGCGTATCCCACATGTTCGGGTCCGTAGACTTGGTCGCCGACCGCAGCGCAACCCACAGCCGGCCGTCGGGCGTCCAAGCATTAAGATGCACCGCGCGCGTCAGCATGCCCAGCGGCCGAATGGCCGCGCGCTCAATTACGCCCAGCGTCTTGCCCTCGCCGACCACGTCAAGAAGCTCATCGCGCCATGCTCGCAGACAACCCGCATCCCGCATAAGTATCGCCGCTTGCGCCAGCACCTGATTGACCACCAGCCGTTTCCCCGCGGCAACAGCATCAATACACACCGCCTCGGGCTCGATTCGCACTCCCTCCAATGCCGCCAATGCGCGCGTCGCGCGCGGCGTGATCCAGCCGGCCACCCGCCCCGTAACAGTCAGCGGGCGCGAGCCCGACGGAGGCAGTTGCTGAATGCGCGGCACCAGCCGGCCATACCGTTTCTCCAGTGACGGCAATAGCAATCGAGCGTGATGAGATTTCATGCGGCAATTGTAATGTAAGCCACATCGCGCTTTACCAATTTCGCCGCTGAAGCCTAATATGTGGGGTGCGGCCACCAAGAGTTCCGCAGTTCGCTATAATTCTGCGGTCTCTACAATTAAATCGAGCAGGTGTCTTGAGGCCACGCATCACCAAGCCTGCCATCCAATCATTGTGCCTTTTCCAAAGGGCGTCGTATTCGCGCCTTAGTTGAACTTGCCATTCGGCAAAGGCACTCCGTATTTCGAGGTCAGCATGAAGAAGTTGAGAGGGGTACTGGGATCAAGCGCAATGCTCATGGCAGGCGCGGCCAGTGCACAGGTCCAGGATATGCCCGGGGGCCCAAGGGTCAACCAGCTCAATCTCCCCCCCGGAGTCACCGAAATCTCCTATGACATCATGTGGCTGCACTGGATGATGCTAATCATCTGTACAGTCATTTTCCTTGGCGTCTTCGGGGTCATGTTCTATTCGATCGTGATGCACCGCAAGTCCCGGGGCGCAAAGGCTGCCAAGTTCCACGAGCACGTGGGCGTAGAAGTCGCCTGGACGGTCATTCCCTTCATTATCGTCATCGCCATGGCCCTGCCTGCCACGCGCACCGTGGTTGCCATGAAAGACACCTCAAGTGCCGACCTCACCGTCGTGGCCACCGGCTACCAGTGGAAATGGGGCTACGAATACCTTGACGGCCCGGCCAAAGACGTCAGTTTCCTTTCAACACTGTCCACGCCCCGTGCCCAGATCATGGGCACCGAGCCGCGCAGCAACACCTATCTTATGGAAGTCGACAACGAGCTTGTCGTTCCGGTTGATAAAAAGGTGCGCGTCATTATTACCTCGGCCGACGTCATCCATGCCTGGATGGTGCCCGACTTCGGCATCAAGCAAGACGCCATTCCCGGCTTCCTGCGCGACGCCTGGTTCCGCGCCAACAAAACCGGCACCTACCGGGGCCAATGCGCCGAACTCTGCGGCAAAGACCACGCCTTCATGCCCATTGTGGTGCGGGTGGTTACGCAAGACGAATACGAAGCCTGGGCCGCCGAGCAAAAACAAGCCCTGGCCAGCGCCGCCGACGATCCCACCAAAGAGTGGGCCAAAGAAGACCTGATGGCGCGCGGTGAAACCGTCTATGCAGCCAACTGCGTGGCTTGCCACCAGGCCAACGGCAAAGGCATGCCGCCCACGTTCCCGCCCCTGGAAGGCGACGAAAAATACGTGTTGGCGCCCATGAAGGGCCAGATCGACACCGTGCTTAATGGCCATCCCGGAACCGCCATGGCGGCCTTCCGCGACCAGCTCAACGACGTCGAAATCGCTGCCGTCATTACCTACACCCGCAATGCATGGTCCAATGCAGGCAAGGGCGAAGACCCGGTCGTACAGCCTGCCAACGTGACCGCACAGCGCTAGGGCAAATGCAATGACGCGTATCGAATATTCAAACGTTTTCTCCGAGGCTGCCGTAAGCGGCGCCTCGGTACAGTAGGAAGGAGTCAACCATGAGCAGTGTTACTGCCGATCACGTACCTGCCAGCCACGGGCACGACGACCACCACGACAAGCCACACGGATGGCGGCGCTGGCTATTCGCCACCAACCACAAAGACATCGGAACGATGTACCTCATCTTTTCGTTCCTGATGCTTCTGGAAGGCGGTGTCCTGGCCTTGTTGCTGCGCACCGAGCTTTTCTCGCCGGGCTTGCAGTTCTTCCAGCCTGAACTGTTCAACCAGTTCACCACCATGCACGGCCTGATCATGATCTTCGGCGCCATCATGCCGGCGTTCGTGGGTTTCGCCAACTGGATGATCCCCCTGCAGATCGGGGCCTCCGACATGGCTTTTGCCCGCATGAACAACCTCAGCTTCTGGCTGCTGCCTGTTGGCGCCACCTTGTTCACGGCCTCGTTCTTCGTGCCCGGCGGCGCCACCGCATCGGGCTGGACAATGTACGCGCCCTTATCGCTGCAGATGGGGCCCGGCATGGATTTCGCCATTTTCGCGGTGCACATCCTGGGGGCTTCCTCGATCATGGGCGCCATCAACATCATCGTCACCGTTCTGGGCATGCGCGCCCCCGGCATGACGCTGATGAAAATGCCCCTGTTCTGCTGGACATGGCTCATCACCGCCTACCTGCTCATCGCCGTAATGCCTGTGCTTGCCGCGGCCGTTACCATGCTGCTTACCGACCGCCACTTCGGCACCGCCTTCTTCAACGCGGCAGCCGGCGGCGACCCGGTCTTGTACCAGCACGTGTTCTGGTTCTTCGGGCACCCCGAGGTCTACATCATGATCTTGCCGGCCTTCGGCATCGTATCCGCCATCGTGCCCGCGTTTTCACGCAAGCCGCTGTTCGGCTACGCGTCCATGGTGTACGCCACGGCGGCTATCGCCATCCTGTCCTTCCTGGTGTGGGCTCACCACATGTTCGCCACCGGCATGCCGGTAACCGGGCAGTTGTATTTCATGTACGCCACCATGCTTATCTCGATTCCCACGGGGGTCAAGATCTTCAACTGGGTGGCCACCATGTGGCGCGGTTCGCTAACCTTTGAAACGCCCATGCTGTTCGCAATCGGCTTTATCTTCGTGTTTACGGTGGGGGGCTTTACCGGCCTGATCGTGGCCATTGCTCCGATCGATATCGCGGTGCACGATACATACTACGTGGTGGCGCACTTCCACTATGTACTGGTGGCCGGCTCGCTGTTCGCCCTGTTTGGCGGCGCGTACTACTGGATACCCAAATGGACAGGCCGCATGTACGACGAGCGCCTGGGCAAGTGGCACTTCTGGTCCACCATGATCTCCTTCAACATCACGTTCTTCCCCATGCACTTCCTGGGGCTGGCCGGCATGCCGCGTCGCTACGTTGACTACGCTGCGCAGTTCACCGATTTCCACCAGATCGCCACCATCGGCGCCTTCTGGTTCGGCCTGTCGCAAATTCTGTTCATGTACGTGGTGCTCAAGGCCTATGCCGGCCGAGGCGAGCCAGTGGACGCCAAGCCGTGGGAAGGCGCCGAAGGCCTCGAATGGACAGTGCCTTCGCCTGCGCCGTTCCATACCTTCGTCACGCCACCCGTGGTCAAGTAAGAACATGACACCTGAACAACGACGCCGCAACCGCATCGGAGGAATCATCCTCGCAATCATCGTCATCGCGATTTTTGCCTGGACCTTCCTGCGCGGTTCGGTGTTGATGAATTGAACCGAGTATGGCCAACGACATCCGTGAACTTTCGCAGCGCAAGCTGAACTTCTTCCAGACACTCAAAGCAGTGCTCTGGGGGTTCTTTGGTGTGCGCAAGGGAAAGGGCTACCAGGAAGACATTTCCCAGCTCAATCCCGTGCATCTTATAATCGCGGCTGTCATCGCCACGATACTGTTCGTGGTGGGGCTGGTCTTGATCGCCAAGTTCTTCATCAACCAGGCTATTTAGCGTCCGTTATAGATATCAAATAATTCGTAGGAGATCACCATGAGTGCAAGTCACTCGGCTACCGGAAAAGAGGCGCCTTACTATTACGTGCCCGGCGATTCGCCCCATCCCGTGCGGGCCAGCTTCTCGCTGCTGCTGGCCCTGCTTGGGGCCGCGCTGTGGATCAACAGCTATGCCATCGGGCATTGGATATTCTTGCTGGGCATCGTGTCGCTGTTCGTCGTGCTGTTTGGCTGGTTCGGCGACGCCATCCGCGAATCCGAAAGCGGCCTGAACAGCAAACGCGTCGACAATGCCTATCGCTGGAGCATGGCCTGGTTTATTTTCTCCGAGGTCATGTTCTTCGGAGCCTTCTTCGGCGCGCTGTGGTACACACGCACCATCACCACGCCCTGGCTGTCCGACCTTGAACACCAGGCCATACTATGGCCATCGTTCACCGGAGCCTGGCCCAACCTGGGCCCTGCCGGCGTGGTTGATGCGTTCGAAACCATGGGCCCGTTCTGGCTGCCCACGATCAACACGGCGCTGCTGCTTACCTCGGGCCTGACGCTTACCATTGCCCACCACGCGATGCGCGCAAGCCAGCGTGGCAAGACCATCTTCTGGCTGGCCGCCACGGTTATCCTGGGCTTCGTCTTCGTGGGCTGCCAAGCGTACGAATACTTCCACGCCTACACCGACCTGAACCTGCGCTTCGACTCGGGCGCCTACGGCTCGCTGTTCTACATGCTGACCGGCTTCCATGGCTTCCACGTCATTATCGGCGCCTCGATGCTTACGGTCATTTTGTTCCGCCTGATCAAGGGGCATTTCACCGCCGACCACCATTTCGGCTTTGAAGGCGCCGCCTGGTACTGGCACTTTGTTGACGTTGTCTGGCTCGGTTTATACTTGTTCGTCTACTGGTTCTAAGGCCTAGCGCTTGCCGGGGTGCTTTTTAAGCGCCCCGCCACAGACGAGAAGCCGGCCCAAGCCGGCTTTTTTCATGCGCCGGAAGTTTTGACTTTTGCACCGGGCACGTGTCGGGCCCGCCGGCAAAAACTATCGGTACACCACGCCTGTGGCTTCTATCCAGCCCAGGTGGTGCGCCAGCAGCACAAACAGAAACAAGGCAATCGACAAACCCACGCGCCACGTCAGCGCGTACGCTGTGCGGCTGGTTCCGCTCTTGTCGCGCATGAGATACACCAACGCAGACGCCAGGCTGCCCAATATCCCGAGAAAAGCCAGGATAACGATGATACGCATGAAGGTTCTCCGATGAAACCAGAATTATTGCAGACATGGCCGGTTCGCACATAAGAACGCGTCTTATGGCCGCCCTGGCATTGCTGGCTGTGGTCGCCGCCACCTGCGTGTCGCTGGGAAACTGGCAACTTGACCGCGCCGCCGAGCGTGATGCCATCGCGCAATCCATTGAAAGCGGCAGGCAAAGCGCGGGCCTGGCCTTGAACGCAAGTACGCCGACCGGGCAGCTTCAAGAGTGGAGGCACGCCCAGGCTGCTGGTACCTGGATGCCACAGTACACAGTACTGCTGGACAATCGCAATTACAACGGCCGTCCCGGACTCTGGGTGGCGACACCGCTGTTGCTGGACGACGAGTCGGGCGCGGCGGTACTGGTGCTGCGCGGCTGGTTGCCGAGGCCCGTCGCGGCTGGCGAAAGCTTGCCTGATCTGACGCCGCCAGAGGGTAAGCAGACAATTTCAGGACAAATGCTGCGACGAGTGCCGCGGCTTTTCGAGCTCTGGAATTTCGGCGGCGCCGACCCAAACGCGCTCCCGCCCACGTTTGCATCAAGCAGCGCCCCGCCCCCCAGGGTCCAGAATCTCGACCTCGCCAACTATGCGAGCGTAACTGGCTTAAAATTGCTGCCGGTAGTGCTGGAACAGACCTCGTCGGAAGCCGGCGGCCCGGACATGGTCCGCGACTGGCCGCTTCCACCCACCGATTCAGACACCAACCGCGGCTACGCGCTGCAATGGTTCAGTTTTGCCGCCATTGCGGCAGGCGCCTGGATCGTGATCGCCTGGCGCGCACTTCGAAAGCGTCGGCGCAAGCCCGAACCCCAAGACGACTGATATCAACCATCCACACAAGGAATCATTGTGGACCGCAATCCTCCTAACCCCGCCGCGCAGGCGACCAAGCCGCGCTCCATCCAGCCTCTGGTATGGATCTTGATCGTATGTCTGGCGCCTATCGTGTTCGCGTTCGCGGCCTATTATGTGCCCAGCCTGGGCCTGCGCCCCGAGGAAGCCTCCAACTACGGGCGGATACTTGATCCGCAACGCCCGATTCCCACCGCTGAAGCACTCGACCTTAGAACCGCGGATGGTCAGTTGTTCGACTTGGCGAGCCTGAGAGGGCAATGGGTGCTGGCATCCGCCGACCAAGGCGCTTGCCCCGAGTCGTGTGTGACCAAGCTGTTCATATTGCGCAACTCACACGCCAGCCAGGGCAAGAACGTCGAGCGCCTGTCGCGCGTGTGGTTCGTAACCGACGACGCGCCTATTTCACAGCAGATACTCGAGGCCTACAAGGGAACCATCATCCTGCGCGCCGACCCCGAGAAACTGGCCGCGTTTCTGGCCCCGGGCGCCACAGGGCCCGCCGCCGACGCGCTTGCCGCCCCAATGTGGATTATTGATCCGATAGGCAATCTGATGCTTGAGTTCCCCGAAAACGCCGATCCGGTCAGCGTGCGAAAGGACATCAGCAAGCTCATCTACAATTCGCGAATCGGGTAAGGGCATGGCCGACCGCATCAAGGCCCGCTACCGAAAGCTGGTCTATCTAACCTGGTTCCTGACACTCGACTTGATCATGTTCGGCGCCTTTGTGCGCCTGACGGATTCAGGGCTGGGCTGTCCCGATTGGCCCGGCTGCTACGGCAAGCTGAGCCCCATCGGCGCCTCGCAGCACATTGCCGATGCCTATGCTGCGATGCCCTACGGCGCCGTCAGCTTCCCAAAGGCCTGGATCGAGATGATCCACCGCTATGTGGGCTCGCTGCTTGGCTTGATGATCATCGCCATCGTTTATCTGGCCTGGCGTCATCGCCGGGTTCTAGGCAATACACCCCGTTTGGCGGTCTTCACTTTGATCGCGGTTTGCGTTCAAGGCGCTTTCGGCGCCTGGACGGTAACCCACAAATTGATGCCCATCATCGTCACCACCCACTTGCTGGGCGGCATGGGGCTGCTGGCCCTGATGACCTGGCTTGCCGCACGCGAGAAACCTCATCCAGCCGTGAATTCGCGCATGTCGGCTTATATGCCCTGGATGGCCGCGGCCCTGGTGCTGCTATTCATGCAAATTGCTCTGGGCGGATGGGTCAGCACCAACTACGCGGCTCTGGCCTGCATGGATTTCCCCACCTGCCATGGCGAATGGCTGCCGCCAATGGACTTCCAAAGTGGTTTTTCCCTGATACGGGGCCTGGGCGAACTGCCGTCCGGCGAAATGATTTCGCAACAGGCGCTGACCGCCATACATTGGACACATCGCAACTTTGCACTGGTAGTCTTCGTCTATGTGGGCATATTGGCCTTCAAGCTGCGAAGTGAACCGGGGCTGGCCGGCCCCGCTACCCTATTGCTTGCCCTTCTTGCGGCCCAATTGCTTACCGGCCTAACCACCATCTTCTTTGAATGGCCCCTGTTGATCGCGGTGCTGCACAATGGAGGCGCCGCCGGTCTCGTTCTGGTCAGTGTCACCCTCCTCGTGCGCCTGCACCGCGCTGGGCGGGCTAAAATACCATCATGAGCAGTCTATCCGCCCCCGATCCATCGCTGGTACGTCAGTACTTGGTACTGACCAAGCCCCGCGTAACTCAGCTAGCCGTTTTTTGCGCCGTCATTGGCATGTTCCTGGCCAGCCCCGGGCTGCCCGACCTGGGCCTTGTGGTGGCCGGCACGGCCGGTATCTGGCTGCTGGCGGCCGCCGCCTTTGCTGTCAATTGCCTGATAGAACAAGAAATCGACGCAAAAATGGCTCGTACCTCTCGTCGCGCAACCGCGCGCGGCACCATCACCAACACGCAGGTGCTGGCTTTTTCCGGCGTGCTGGGCGGTCTGGGCATGCTGGTGCTGTATCACCTGGTCAATCCGCTGACCATGTGGCTTACATTTGCCACCTTCGTGGGCTACGCCATTATCTACACCATCATCCTCAAGCCGCGAACCCCGCAAAACATCGTAATTGGCGGGCTTTCCGGAGCCATGCCTCCTGCGCTTGGCTGGGCCTGCATCGCCAATTCGGTGCCTGCCGAGGCGTGGATACTGGTGTTGATCATCTTCATCTGGACACCGCCGCACTTCTGGGCGCTGGCGCTTTACCGTGATGCCGACTATCAAAAATCGGGCCTGCCCATGCTAACCGTCACCCACGGCAACGAATTCACGCGGCTGCATATATTCCTGTATAGCCTGGTGTTGTTCGCCTCGACCCTGCTGCCCTTCATGGTGCGCATGAGCGGGCCGCTATATCTGGCGTGCGCTGTCGTCCTAAGCGGCATGTTTGTACATTATTCCTGGCGCTTGTATAAAAACTACAGCGACGCCCTGGCCCGCAAGCTGTTTCGCTTTTCCATTTTGTACCTGGCCCTGCTCTTCGGCGCCTTGTTGCTCGACCATTGGGTGATGCTGCTGTAGCTGCAGTAGCCCGCGCCCTACCTCATTTGCTTTACGGAGTCCGCATGTCCTCGCTTTTCTCGCTTCGCAATCTCTTTTCAGCCCTGGCCCTGTGCGGCACACTGGCGCTGGCAGGCTGCGGCGGCGGCGACGCCGAGTTTCGCGGCAGCGACATCAGCGGCAGCAAGCTGGGGGCAGATCTGGCCATGGTCGATGACAGCGGCCAGCCCCGTACCCTGGATGATTACAAAGGCAAGGTTCTGGTGGCGTTTTTCGGGTTCACCCAGTGCCCAGACGTCTGCCCCACGTCGATGTCACAGCTCGCGCACGCCATGGAGCTTCTTGAAGACGATGCCGACCAGGTGCAGGTATTGATGATTACCGTCGACCCCGAACGCGACACGCCCGAAGTGCTAAGCAGCTACGTCAAGGCTTTTGACCCCACCTTCGTGGGCCTGACCGGTACTACAGAGCAACTGGCCGCCACAGCGAAATCTTTCCGTACGTTCTATGCCAAGGTGCCAGGCACTACACCGGACGACTACACCATGGACCACGGCGCCTCGTTCTATGTCATGGACAAATCGGGTGACGCGCGCGTGCTGTTAAGGCCCGACGCGCCGGCCGACGACCTGGTGCATGACATTCGCGAGCTTCTTTGATGCACGGTTTTTAAGTTTGGCCGCCACACGGCCGGCGATGCCAGTGCCCGAAACAGGCATTGATGCCGGCGCTGCTTCCTGGAAACACGGCCTGGTGCCGGCATCGATGCCATAGCGTTCGGCACTACCGGGCGCCCAAAAAAAAGGGACACCATGTTGGTGTCCCGCAAGCATCCGCTTCGAAAGGGAGGGGATTGAGGAGAAGCAGAAGCGGATGTAGAACAAAATACAACCGGAGTTGTACTCAGCATTGCTCATATTGTTTAGTCATCCACTGCTTCCGGAAGTTCGAAGCGTACCGCCTTTATTTAGTATCTGTATGTAACATACCTGCCATGCCGAAAAATGGCTCGTGACAAAGGGGCTTCAGCACCCCCCAGATGAACTTAATCGCTAAGCGCCACTCGCATTTTCTTGAAAGCCGCCACTTCGATCTGGCGAATGCGTTCAGCCGATACACCGAACTCTGCCGCCAGTTCGTGCAAGGTGGCGCCGCCTTCGTCTTGCAACCAGCGAGCCTCGACGATTCGGCGCGAGCGGGCGTCGAGCTCGTCTAGGGCTTCCAGCAAACCTGTGCTGTGCAGATCGTCCAGAGCACGCCGCTCGAGCACCTGCGATGGCTCGTCCGCATCGTCGGCCAGATAGCTGATAGGGGCGAAATCGTCAGAATCGTCGGTTTGCGGTTCGAGAGCCATCTCGCGGCCCGACAAGCGGACCTCCATCTCGCTGACGTCTTGCGGACGCACATTTAGCTCGCGCGCAATGTCGTCAACCTGGGACGGATCAAGCGTTTGGCCATCGGGGCGCATTCGGCGCAAATTGAAAAAGAGCTTGCGCTGAGCCTTGGTGGTGGCAATCTTGACCATGCGCCAGTTGCGCACGATATATTCGTGGATTTCAGCCTTGATCCAGTGCACCGCAAACGACACCAGGCGTACGCCGCGATCAGGATCAAAACGCTTGACCGCCTTCATGAGGCCGACATTACCTTCCTGGATAAGATCGGCATGGGCCAAGCCATATCCCAGATACTGGCGCGAGATCGACACGACCAGCCGCAAGTGCGAAAGCACGAGCTGGCTGGCGGCATTAAGATCGGAGTCGTCGCGCAAGCGGCATGCAAGTTCGGTTTCCTGCTGTTGGCTGAGCATGGGCAGGCGGTTAACGGCTCCAATATAGGCTTCAATCGTGCCTAACGCGCCTGGGTTGGACACGGCCATGGCCAGCGCACTGTTCGATAAAGCCAAAGATTGGGTTTGAGCTGTCATTAGTTGGACTATCCTTTTTGGATCGTGATCAACGATTGATACATGATATTAGCACTCTAAGGAGAGGAGTGCTAACCATAAGACCCTGAAATCAGCCCAAAGTTCTCAGTGCGCACTTCCAAGAGCGCACTGTCCGGCCCACGGATCACTACCCTGCCAGAGCGCAACTGTGATCCACGACCGATATTCTTAGCCATATGGGCGCCTTGCGCGACATTCCGAAACGGCGCCTGTAGTTTGCGGCATCTACATGATAATGATTATTGTTTGATGTAGAATGCTTGATCGCAATCTGTTGACCCACGGGTAATGAACCCTTCTTCATCTCGCCGTTCGTATTGGCTCAAGACCCTGCATCAGTGGCATTGGATGAGCGCCGCGCTTAGCCTGGCGGGGCTCATCGTGTTCGCCGCCACCGGCATCACCTTGAATAATGCCGCCTGGATCGAAGCCAGCCCGAAGATCGAATCTCTCTCCGCCACCATGCCGGATGAGGTGCTGGCTGTGCTTATCGAGCGCCCTGACAACGCGCAAAGAGGTCCGCTGCCGGATCGGGCCGAGCAGTGGCTGAATCGCGAACTTGGCATCCGTATCCAGGGGCGCACGGCTGAGTTCTCGACAGATGAAGTATATGTGGGCCTGCCCGAGCCGGGCGCGGACGCCTGGCTTGCCGTAAGCCTGTCCGACGGCGAAGTGGAGTATGAGCGCAGCGCGCGCGGCTGGGTGGCTTATTTCAACGACTTGCACAAAGGACGCAACACAGGCATCGCCTGGAGTTGGTTTCTCGACATTTTCGCTGTGGCCTGCCTCGTGTTTGCCGTCTCCGGCCTGTTCCTGATGACCATGCACGCCGCCAACCGCCGCGGCACTTGGCCGCTGACCGGGCTGGGCGTATTGATTCCCCTCATACTCATGCTGCTGTGGGTGCATTAACCATGAAATTATCACTCAAGACCACCATCGCCTGCGCTCTAACCGGTCTCTATGCCGTAACGGGCCATACTGCCGGCTTGGAAATCCAGGTGGAAATACCTCGCATCGACGTGGCCGAATATCATCGCCCGTACATCGCCGTATGGCTGCAAAGCCCCGACCGCAAGATCGTCCGCGACATCGCCGTTTGGTATGACTACAAATTGCCCAAGGAAGAGGGCAAGAAGTGGCTGAAAGACATGCGGCAATGGTGGCGCGTCAGCGGAAGAGGCCAGGAAGATCTTGCCGATGGCGTTACCGGCGCCACCCAGGCCGTGGGCACGCATCCCATCAAGGTGGCTGACACTCATTCGGCGCTGGCCGATCTACCGGCCGGCGACTACGAAATCATTGTCGAGGCCTCGCGCGAGAAAGGCGGCCGCGAAGTATTGCGCCTGCCCTTGCCCTGGCCTTCCGACCCCGCCACGTCGGTAGACGCCCAAGGCGGAACCGAACTGGGCCGCATCCAAGCCACCGTCACACCCTGAACCTTCCATTCCATTCTTTTGGAGCACATCCAATTATGAAACGCCTACTTCCCGCCCTGCTTGCCGTCGCCTTATTCGGCCCGGCCGCATCGTTAGCCCACGACGTCTGGCTTGAACCTTCGTCCACCGTGTTGTCAGGCGACCAGGCTCGCATCACTGTCGACGCGGGCTCGGGGAATGACAAGTTCTACTACAACCACCGTCCCCTGGCGTTGAACGACCTGATCATCACCAGCCCTACAGGCAAAACCGTCAACGCCGAAAATGAGTTCAAGGGTGAGCTGCGCAGCGGCTTCGATGTCACCCTGACCGAAGATGGCACCTATCGCATTGCCGTGGCGGGAAGCGGTATTTTCGCTCGCTGGAAAGAGGGTGACCAGAACAAGCGCTGGTTTGGCTCGGCTGCCGATCTGGAAAAAAGCATTCCGAAAGATGCCAACGACCTGGTTGTGCGCGAGCGCGTGCAACGTATCGAGACCTTCGTCACGAAAGGCAATCCTACAGAACTCGAGTTTATAAAGCAGGGGCTGGCACTGTCCGGCGCGACCCATCCCAATGATCTTTACGCCGGTGAAACGGCGCAGTTCGTGCTGACCCTGGACGGCGAGCCGGCAAAAAACCTCGAGGTCGAGATCGTGCGGGACGGCAGCCGTTATCGCGACGCGCTTGAAGAAATTGTCGTCACAACCGACGACCAGGGCCGTTTCGAAGTCAAATGGCCGCAGGCGGGCCTGTATTGGCTGCACGCCGACCTGCGCGACGACAAGACCACCACGCCGGAAGCCAGCGAGCGTGCCGTCGCCTACGTGGCCACGCTCGAAGTCCTTCCCCAGTAAGCCCCTTCAACCATGACCAATGCGGGCGTGGCAGCGCCGGCCTATGCTTCGCTGGCCGGCGCCAGCATGGGAACCACCTGGACGGTGAAGTTCAATGCCCAAGGCGTTGATTTGCCTCGTCTGAAGCACGGCATACCCGCCGCTCTCGACGAGATCGTGGCCCAAATGAGCACCTGGGATGACGACAGCGCGATCAGCAGCCTGAACCGGGCCGAACCGGGCTGGTACCAGCTTCCGGCCGCCTTCTTCAAGGTGCTCGCACAGGCGCTGAAGTTGGCCGAGACAACAGACGGCGCTTACGATCCCACCGTGGGCGCCCTCGTCGACCTTTGGGGCTTTGGCTCCAAGGGCGCCCTTGATTCACCGCCCCCGGCGGCAGCCGTGGCTGACGCCCTGGCGCATTGCGGCTGGCGCCGTACCGCCCTTGATGCAGAACACTGCGCGGTGTGGCAACCGGGCGGCATGCACTTTGACCTGTCATCGATCGCCAAAGGCTATGGCGTGGACGTAATCGGGCGGGTACTGGAAGAAGCCGGCGTCACGGATTACCTGGCGGAGCTGGGTGGCGAACTGAAAGCAGGCGGCCTGAACCCGGCGCGCAAGCCCTGGGCCCTGGATATCGAAACTCCAGTACCGAACCCGGAAAGGGTGCCCATTGTTCTCAACAATCTGGCCATCGCCACGTCCGGAGACTACCGCCGCTATTTCATTCATCAGGGCCGGCGATACGCGCATACCATCGACCCGCGCCTCGGCGCGCCCATATCCGGCAAACTGGCGTCCGTCAGCGTAATTCATCCGCACTGCATGATGGCCGACGGCCTGGCGACGGCCCTGCTAGCGCTGGGGTCCGACAAAGGGATGGCCTATGCGCAACGCCACAACATCGCGGCATTGTTCATGAGCCGGCACGAACACGATGTCGCCATAGCGTGGTCGGACGAATTCGCCAAGTGCGCCGGCGCAGACACTTCTTCACCATGTTCCTGAACACCATACTTGCCTTTGCCGCCATTGCAGCATGGCTGCTGCTGGCCTGGCACTACATGCTCCGGCCCTCCGCGCGCCGCCGGCGTCACGCGGCGCACAATCATGCAGCCGCAGCCGAGGGCGACTCCCGCACGGCGATCGTCTACGCCAGCCAGACCGGCACTGCCATTGAAATTGCGCGCCGTACCGCCGACGCCTTCGGCGAACAGGGCGTCTTGCTGCCCATGGACGAGCTGGCCCCCGGGCATTTGGCCAACTACCACCAGGCGCTATTCATTGTCAGCACCTACGGCGAAGGCGACCCGCCTGACATGGCCCAGGCCTTCCACCAGGCCATGGCTCAATCACCACCCGGCAGTTTGGGGCTGCAAGGCTTGCAGGCGGGGATACTGGCGCTCGGGGATGACGATTATCAGAACTTCTGCGGTTTCGGCCTGACCCTGGACTCATGGCTACGGCAGCAAGGCGCCACCTTGATGTTTGACACACTCAAGGCGAACCGAACCGACGCGGTCACGCTTTCAAGCTGGGCCAGCCGGCTGGCCGAATGGTTCCAGATATCTCTGGGCGCCGAAACACCATTCCATGCCTGGACACTGGCCAAGCGCACCATCGTAAACCCCTCGGGTCTGGGCCGCCCGTGCCATGAATTGCTCTGGCAGCCTGCCGGCCCGCAACAGCTTGATTGGTCAGCCGGCGACATCGCTCAAATACAGGTCGGTGAAAGCGGCGAAAATCGCGAATACTCCATCGCTTCCATTCCTTCTGAGGGCGTTTTGCGCCTGCTGGTACGCGAGCACCAGGGCCCCGATGGCACGCCCGGCCTGGGCAGCGGATGGCTGTGCGGCAATTTGGCCGTGGGCAAGCCGGCGCCACTACGCATCCGGCCCAACCCTTTGTTCCGCGCTCCCAATGATGGCCGTCCAGCGATTTTCATCGGCAACGGCACCGGCATAGCCGGCTTGCGTTCTCTGCTGCAAGAGCGAATACAAGGCGGACATCACGAAAACTGGCTCATATTCGGCGAACGCAGCCGTGGCGGCGACTTCCATTGGAGTGAAATACTGGAAGACTGGCTGCGGCAGGGCCGGCTTAGGCGGCTCGACCTGGCGTTTTCCCGGGACCAAGCCGAAAAACGCTATGTGCATCATCTGCTGCGAGAGTCGGCAGACGATGTAATAGCTTGGGCTGGACGCGGAGCCGTATTTTTTGTGTGTGGCAGCAAAGACGGCATGGCCCAGGATGTAGATGAGGCGCTACGTGCCATTCTTGGCCCTCATGGGTATGAAGACCTGTTGCGCAGGCATGGATACCGCCGCGACGTTTATTAATCGTCAAGCAGGCCGCGCCGCTGCCAGGCGGCTTCAACGCCGGATGATGTCGCGCAGCATATCGACCAGACGGTCGGCATGGTCGGGGTCGAGCTTTTCGAGCAAGCGATGCTGGTGCTCCATGGCTTGGTCGCATAGCCCGCTGATAAGACGGCTTCCCTTTGGAGTGATTTTTACCAGCGTCTGGCGCCGGTCGACACGAGAAGTCTTGAGCGAGACCAGGCCTTCGGCCTCGAGCCGGGGAAGCACCTTGCTCAAGGTAGGCTGCTTTGTAACAGCCAGCTCGGCCAACTCGCCCACCGTTTCGCCCTCGCCTTCGACCAAACTGCCCAGCACACGCCATTCGGTGACGGTGAGCCCCGCCTTTCGCACCTCTTTGTGGAACTCCTCGGAAATGCGATGGCTGGCCAACGCAAGCACTGACGCAAGATAACGATGTACAAATCGAGGACGCTCCCCGTCTTTCTGCATAAAATATCCTTGATTGCCCCGAAGTTGCCGGCCACTTCAGATGGGGCGGACCACTCCGGGAAAAATCGTATTCCAAACCCTGCATTGCGTCAATGTAATGGTTTGCCCTGATACACAAGCACCTGTTATTTAAATTAAATTTAAATAATCCATGAATTTTCATGTTTTTTTATTGACAGCGCTTCACGTCAAACCTAAATTGACCGTATTGGCCGGCCATCCAGGCTACGGCGTTCGGGCATTTATGCTTTACCGCTGCCGGTAGAACACCCCCCTCTCTTTGTGGAGACACCATGGCAGAACGTTCATTCAAGAAAGAAGTCCAGCAATTGCGCATCGCCGCGGGCGAAGAATTTCGCGGCGAAGGCATCCTGGCAGTTACCAAAGCCCTGTTGCAATCCGGCGTCAGCTATGTGGCCGGCTACCAGGGCGCGCCG
>NZ_JBIQLE010000047.1:0-19222 GCF_044464525.1 Pusillimonas sp. | reverse complement strand
CTGCACTGCAGGTGCTGCGCATCCACACCGATAGGGTGTCAGGCCCTTGTTCGTGACGCGATATTTCGCCCAGCAAATGCATTTCGGCTAAAAGCGCCTCGGCGTCCTTGGGTTGAATCCGATCAAGATGCACTGCGAACGCGGTCTCGCCAGACGCTTTTGCTGCTTGCTGGGCGGCGTGTTGCGTCGTCGCCTGGGCTTCCGGCACGTGCTGTACCGCGAGAGGCGCCTCGCCTTTATGCTCGAGGGCCAGTTCATGCAGCTGTGCGCAGATTCGCTCGTAGGCCTCTTGATCTGGCTGCTGGGAATCTCGGTATGCGGCGACTTGCTCTGTTAACACGTCTTTGGTTTCCAGAAAGAGGTCTATCATGTCTTTGCGCAAGGCAAGCTCACCCTGCCTGATGGAATCGAGCAGGTTTTCTAGCAGATGGGTGGTTTCGGCCAATTGGCCGAAACAGCCGAACGTGCCCGCCCCGCCCTTGATCGAATGAGCCGCCCGGAAGATGGCGTTCAACTGGTCGGGATCAGGTTGATCAATGTCGACGTTGAGCAGTATTTGCTCCATGTCGGCCAACAGTTCGTCAGCCTCGTCGAAAAATGTCTCGTAGAACTGGCTTAAATCGACACCCGCACTCATGTTCTTTCCTATGACGACGCCCAAACCGCGCTAGCGGCCCCTTTTTCAGCGTTGTTGAGCGAAACCAGAACGGCCGGCAAGCCTTTGCCTGCGCACCAAAAGACCGATCAACGCAGCCCCGACAACCCCTGTTGCGCATCTGATTCGGCGCCGGTGGCAGGCTCCGCCTCGATGTGTTCCCCATCAAGCAATGGCGAGGGAATTTCTTCTATTGGGGCGGGTTGGAGCGCCTCGTACAACCGCGCATCGGAAGAGCCCGTTTCATTCTGGGCGTCGATGCGTTCTTCGGCGAGCCGATTCAGCACAACAATGCTTATACGGCGATTAACGGCAGCGTTGGGATCATCTTTAACCAGGCTGACGCTGGACGATAAACCCAAGATCCGCTTGATCTTGCTTTCTTCCATGCCCCCGGCGACCAGTTCTTGACGCGCGGCATTGGCGCGGTCGGCGGAGAGCTCCCAGTTGCTGTAGAGCCGCTCGCCCGAGGCATATTGCACGGCGTCCGTGTGCCCCGATATGGTGATCGAGTTGGGCAGCCGATTGAACACCGGCCCCAGCTCGCGCAAAACGTCCCTCATGTAGGGCTGCACCTGAGCACTGCCCGTCGCGAACATTGGACGATTCTGCCGATCGACAATTTGTATGCGCAGGCCGTCGGGAGTCATGTCCAATAGCAATTGCGGACGAAACTCCTGCAGCACAGGGCTGCTGTCGATCAGCGCCTCGAGGTCGGCCTTGAGGTTTTCCAGCCTCTGTGTGTCGCGCCGAAGTTCTTGGCCGCGATTGGACTGAACCGGCGGCTGCGTCAGCGGATGCTTGCTGGGAATCGGGCTGGGCGACGCGCCCGGTATGACGCTGCTGCTTGTGTCAATGTTCGGCCCGCCCTTGATGGCCGTCATGAGCGGCATGCGGAAGTACTCGGCAATACCGGTCAGGTCGTCGCGCGGTATCAGCGACAGTATCCACATGATAAGAAAAAAAGACATCATCGCCGTCATGTAGTCGGCGTAAGCGATCTTCCACGCACCTCCGTGATGCGGGGGCGCGGGACTTCGCCTGCGCCTGACGACGATGCGGTCCGTTGCGGTGGGTTTCATAGGATGAATCCGCTATGCCGCTTTCTTGACGGGCGACTTGACTTGACGCACGTGATCCTCAAGCTCTGAAAAAGAGGGCCTGATCATCGCGTACAGCACCTTGCGCCCGAACTCTACGGCAAGCTGGGGAGGATAGCCGTTCATGCTGGCCAGCAACGTGACCTTGATGCATTCGAGCACCTTGACCGACGCCACGGTGCGACGCTCGATCGACTGGGACAGCGGCGAGACGAAGCCATAGGCCAGCAAAATCCCCAGGAAGGTGCCGACCATGGCTTTGGAGATCAGATCGGCCAGAATGGCTGGAGGCTGGTCGACCGACGCCAAAGCTTTGATCACACCCAGCACCGCTGCAACAATACCGAATGCGGGCAGCGCATCGGCCACCGAGGCCAGGGCTCGCGCGGGAATATTGTGCTCGGTTTCATGCGCCTCGATTTCCTGATCCATCAGGGTCTCGATTTCGTAAGGGCTCATGTTGCCGCTGATCATCAGGCGCAAATAGTCGGTAATGAACTCCAGCAAATGGGGATCGCCGACGATGCTTGGATATTGCGAGAAGATCGGGCTTTTTGAGGGCTCTTCAATGTCGGACTCGATGGACATCAGCCCGTCGCGCCGCGCCTTGTTAAGCAATACGTACAGCAAGGCCATGAGCTCCATATACAAATCTTTGTTATACGGAGTACGCCGAAAAACCGCCGGTATCGCCTTCACGAGCAAGCCGACTGATTTGCCGCTGTTGGATGAGATGTAGGCCCCTAGCGCCGCTCCGCCTATCAGGACGAATTCGAAAGGCTGGTACAAAGCCCCCATGTGCCCGCCCAGCGCGACAAAACTACCAAATACGGACACTATGACGATGACAAAGCCCAGAGCAATCAACACGAGCGTATCCTCGATAAACAGTTAGGGCCATATGATCGCCCCAAGCAGGGCAAACAAAAGCGTCTGTCAATGGGGTTTTTCGAAGCTAGATCGACGTTCTGGAGCGTCGGCGCATCACGCGCCGAGCTTTTTAGAGACCTGTGGTGTATTTAAAGGGCGTGCGCTTTGCGATTACGCGTCTTGCCCGCCCGTGGCGGAGGACGGCATATTGCACAGACAAAGTCATGCTGAGGATCGTGGGCATGCGCGATGAAGCCGCCCGTGCACCGCGTGCAGTGAGACAACTGGACGAGACCGCTTTCAAAGAAACGGATAAGCATCCAGGCCCGGGTAAAGCTCAGCACCGGCTCTTCATCGGAATTGGCCGGCCGCCCCACCGACGCCTGCTCGAGATAAAGCCGGTAGGCCTCGATAAGGGCGCGGGTCTTTTTTGCGGGCGTATAGTTATCCAGATACCGATAGACGCCGTAGAACACACTGGAGTGAATATTGGGCAGCCAGGTCATGAACCAATCGACCGAAAACGGCAACATGCCCTTCGGAGGCGAACAACCCTTGATTTCGCGATACAGACGAGAGAGACGGTCGTAGCTGAGCGAAGTTTCGGCCTGCAGTACTTGAAGGCGAGCGCCAAGGCGGATCATGTCACTGGCCAAGAGGATTTCTTCGCCCTCTTTGGCCACGCTCTTGCCCGCATTTTTAGTCGCTTTTGGAGCGCCTTGGCTTAGGCTTTTTGTTGTCATTTGATTACGGGGAATTAAGCCAGGGCATCGACAATGGTTTCCGGGTCGCGCTGCGACAACAGAATGGTTGAGTGTGCCTGCTGAAGTGCGCCGCCCAGGACATCTTGGCTAAGAGCGGAAAGCAAGGCGTAGTCGTCGAGGCGGAAGCCGCAAATAAGGGAGCCCGAATTGGCAAGCTTGACGATCTGCGCGGGAGAGAGCTGTAACACAGTGGTGGCGACATCTTCGCAAAAGCCAAGACGGAACATTCCTGCCGCAAAATTTTCGCGCAACAGGCGTTGCGCAAGCATCAGATATGTGAGATTGACTTCTTGAATGTCTTTCAACACTGAATGGCTCTCGCACATGGACAGATTGTCACTGCTGGACACGATGGACTCCTTGTAAGGGCAGAAAATTAAATAAGTAACTATTTGTGCCGTATTCATACGGCACCTTAGTAACCAAACCTAATAAATTAACTGCCAATTATTAAATTGTAGCGTCAGAATTCAACAGTTACTTAATAGTTAATTATCGTTACTTATGGATCGGTACAACGGTAAAGCGAATAGATGCCCGGTTTAGCGGGCGTTACGGGCGTAAAGATGCACAGACGATATAAGTTTGAGAAAGTTTTCGCCTTGATAATTATCAAGCAGTTACGCTTGCATACAATTCACGCTTTGGTCCCTACCCAATGTTTTCATAACAAACCTTAAATTTAGTTTCTAGTTTGTGTGTGAACATTGAATTCTGTATCAATATAGCTTAATTGATCAGTCATACAATAAGAAAAATTTAAGTATTTACCCGAGTAATTGAAGCTAAACAAAAGCATTTGATGCTAATTGTATGCAAAGATGTCACGCTCGAAGCAGAATAACGGGGTTGCGCCGGCTGTTGGGCAGGGCTATACCTAGCCTTTCGCGGCCGCTACGTTATATTGCCGGGCCAATTGCACAAAGGCAGCAAGATCAGGCGAAACCCCTGTTTCTGATTGCAGGATGCGAGCCACTACAGGTGCGACGTCCGCAGCCCGCGCGGCATCCAAAAACAGCAGGCGCGACCGCCTGGCAAGCACATCCTCGACCTTCCGCGCAAACTCGTGCCTGGCCGAAAATCGAACCATCGCTTCATTAAGCCCCGCCTCGAGCAATATCGCGTCGTCTTCTCCGGAACCCGGGGCGTGCCGTCGCCGAAACTCACTCCAACTGGGTGTCGCCGCATCCTCCAAGCTAAAATCCCGTGTCGTGCAGGCATTGGCCGCTGGCAGCAGGCCCTTGCTGAAACAATGTTCCAGCACGTCTTGGGCCATGGCCCGGTAGGTTGTCCATTTTCCGCCCGCCACTGACACCAAGCCCGAGGGGCTGGTCTCTATAGTGTGCTCGCGGCTGATGCGGCGAGTGGCGATCGGAGGTGCTTGATCGCCGTCCCGCCGGCCAGACGGAGCCACCAAAGGGCGCAGGCCGGCCCAGGCGCTACGAACGTCGCGGCGCGCAGGGGGCGCTTGCAAATAGCGACTCGCCTCGCCCAAGATGTAGTCGATTTCCTGATCTTCAGGACAAGGCTCGAAGTCGAGCGCAGTGGACGCTATGTCTGTGGTTCCCAGCAATACCTTTCCCAGCCAGGGCAGCACAAACAAGACACGTCCGTCGGCGGTTCGCGGCACAAGCAGCGCGCGCTCAGACGGGAAAAACGACCGATCAACGACCAGGTGGGCGCCTCGGCTGGCGCGAATCAGATTGGTCACCGGCCTTTTCAAGGCATCGGCGTCAAGGCGTCGCAAGGAGTCTGCCCAAACCCCGGTCGCATTGACGACGCAGCCTGTCCGAAGCATTAGCCTGGCGCCGGTTTCGGCGTCATTGGCGACCACACCCGCGATCTTGCCGTTGGTATGGACAAGCTCGGCGACAGGGCAATAATTAAGCACCGCGGCGCCATGGGCGGCTGCGGCGCGCGCCAGCGTCACGGCCAGGCGTGCGTCATCGAACTGGGCGTCCCAGTACTCGACCCCGCCCTTCAAACCGGCTGCTCGCACACCCGGCAGACGCGCTTCAACCTGTCTTCGGCTCAACACACGGGTGGCGCCCAGGCCGTCGCTTCCGGCCAGCAGATCGTAGATTGCCAGACCAGCGGCATGGAAGGGAGTCTCCCAGGTACGATAGGAGGGCGCCACAAAAGCAAGCGGCCTGACCAGGCCGGGCGCATTGCGAAGCAGGGCCGTCCGTTCGCGCAATGATTCACGCACGAGGCCGATGCGCCCCTGGGCCAGATAGCGCACACCTCCATGAACCAACTTGGTGGCGCGAGACGAGGTGCCTTTGGCTATGTCATGTGACTCAAGCAAGGCCACCGACAGGCCGCGCAACACGGCATCCAGCGCCACACCCAAGCCGGTGGCTCCGCCGCCCACCACGACCAGGTCGAAATATTCGCTTGTGACGCGGTCAAGCGTGGCCGCCCGGTCCATGGCAACCGGGGCGTCTGCCTGAGCTGAAGCATGTGAAGATGCGGCATTCATGAAGTGAGCCTTCCGGAAAACGATGCCCATTCGAGTGTTCGCCTGAAAAAGCCTCGGCGCCCAAGTCGGTTCTAGCGTAACACTGCACATCGGGTTACGCTTGAGCCGTCCCAGGGCCCGCACGGGCTCAGCCTTTGCCACCTTTACCGTACAAGCATTACGCCATGCCGCATATTCTCGCTCTGGACCAAGGCACTTCCAGCTCGCGGGGCATCGTCTTCGATGCTCAGGGCCGCATCGTCGCCGGCGCCCAAAAAGAAATCAGGCAGATCTTTCCGCAAGCCGGATGGGTCGAACATGACCCAACCGACATTTGGAATTCCCAGCTTGAAACAGCCCGCCAAGCCATCGAAAAATCGGGGCTGGGCCCTTCGGGCATCCATGCCATCGGCATCACCAACCAGCGAGAAACCACGGTGCTGTGGCACCGTGAAACGGGCGAACCGCTGTGCAACGCCATCGTCTGGCAAGACCGCCGCACCGAGCCGCTTTGCGCCCAGTTGCGCGAGCAAGGCCTTGAAGCCACGATCCTCGAGAAAACAGGCTTGCGCATTGATGCCTATTTCTCGGCCACCAAGCTGCACTGGTTGCTGGAGCACACGCCCCAGGCGCGCAGCTTGGCCCAGGCGGGCAAGTTGGCTTTCGGCACCATCGACAGTTGGCTGATCTGGCGTCTTACCGGCGGCGCGGTGCATGCCACCGATGTCACCAATGCCTCGCGCACGATGCTGTTCAATGTGCACGACGGCCGGTGGGATGAAGAACTGCTCAAAATCCTGAACATCCCCGCTTCGCTGCTGCCGCAAGTGCTGCCGTCTTGCGGTAATTTCGGTGCGACCGAAGCGGCTTTGCTGGGCCGGTCGATTCCCATCTGCGGCGTAGCCGGCGACCAGCAGGCGGCCATGTTCGGCCAGGCCTGCTTCCATGAAGGCATGGCAAAGAACACCTACGGCACGGGCTGCTTCGCCTTGATGCATACGGGTGAACGCTTCCAGATTTCACGCAACGGCCTCATCACCACGCCGGTCGCGCAAGCGGGCGACACGCGCCATTACGCGCTCGAAGGCAGCGTATTCGTCGGAGGCGCCGTCGTACAGTGGTTGCGCGACGGCTTGCATGCCTTCGACAGCAGCCCCCAGATCGAGGCATTGGCCCACAGCGTGCCCGATTCAGGAGGAGTCGTGCTGGTACCCGCCTTCACAGGGTTGGGCGCGCCCTACTGGCAACCTGAGGCCCGCGGCGCGATCACCGGCCTCACACGCGGCACCACCATGGCTCATATCGCGCGGGCCGCACTGGAAAGCATCGCCTTCCAAAGCACCGCATTGCTGCAAGCCATGGAGCGGGACGCCGCAGAAGCCGGTTCGTCGCCCTTGACCGAGGTGCGGGTCGACGGTGGAGCCAGCGCCAATGACTTGCTCATGCAGTTCCAGGCAGACCTGCTGGGCATGCCCGTTGTGCGGCCCGCCATCATCGAGACCACTGCGCTTGGAGCGGCCTCCTTGGCCGGCCTGGCCAGCGGAGTACATGCCAACCTCGACGCACTGAGCCGGCAATGGCGCGCCGAAAAAACCTTCACGCCCCGCCTCGATAGAAGCGCGGCGGCCCAGCGCATGCAACGTTGGGAGCACGCAGTGCGCCAGGCCAGCCTGCCAATGGGCGACGGCAACTGAGGCCGCCGCCAAAGTTCGCCGCGTTCTCATACAATCATGCCTGGTTCATTACAGCCACCGGTAGTCAATGCAGACCGAGCCTTCCACAGCCCCTTCACTTCACGTCTCCTGGGTAGAAAACGACGCACCGCGCACCGCCCTGTGGCTGAGCGAACACGCGGGCAAACCGCCCCGGCGCATCGTCGTGGTAGACGACACGCTGAACGCCGACGCGGCCTTCCAACTGGCCAACCAGGGCACACACATGCTGTGGCGGGGCGACTACCACAATGCGCGCCAATTGATCGATGCACTTGCACGGCGGGTGGACAAGAAAAAGCGCGGCAAGGCAGCGCTGTCGCCCCAGCAGGCATTCAACCAGCACCGGCTGGCGCAATCCCGGCGCGCCCGCCTGCTGGGTTCGCTGTTGTTGCCTTTGGAGGCAGGGGCGCGTATTCCGTTGCGACGCGCCCCGGACGTGGCGGCGGCATGCAACGCCGTACTTGGCCCGCTTCATGAACCGGCCCTGCTGCCGCTACGCGTATTGCAAGGCATACTGGGCGCAGCCGAGTGGCGTCGCAAAGGCGTCATCATTCCCGCATTGGAAGAAAGCTTTCATGTCCACTATGGCGTGTTCTCGCCCATTCGCGGCGAATACATAGACCTTGTCGCCAACGCTCCCTTGCCGGATACCCGTCTGGCCTTCGACGTGGGCACGGGCAGCGGCGTGTTGGCGGCCGTACTCGCAAATCGCGGCGTCCAGCGCGTTGTCGCCACCGACATTGACGAACGCGCCCTGGCCTGCGCCCGCGAGAATATTGAACGCCTGGGTTTGGCAGGCCGGATCAGCCTTGAACGCGCCGACCTGTTTCCCCCGGGTCGCGCCGGCTTGATTGTTTGCAACCCGCCCTGGCTGCCCGCAAGACCCACTTCCACCATCGAAAGCGCCATCTATGACCCGGACAACCGCATGCTTGCGGGGTTTCTGGCCGGCCTGGCAGACCATTTAACGCCGGACGGAGAGGGCTGGCTGATTCTGTCCGACCTGGCGGAACTGCTCGGGCTCAGAGAGCGCAGTTTCCTGTCGCAAGCCATCGAGGCCGGCGGGCTGACCGTGCTGGGCAGGCTCGACGCCCGCCCCAAGCATCCCAAGGCGCTAGACCCTTCCGACCCGCTGCATGAAGCCCGCAACGCCGAGGTGACGACATTGTGGCGCCTGGCACGACGCTCGTAGGCCGGGGGCGCAACACGTATACTAAGATTCCGCCAATACGCCGTTCCACGCCATGCTGAAAAAAATCGCTCTGGTCATCGCCGTCTTCCTGATCATTCTTGTGGCGCTCACCTTCGGTGAGGCCATTGTCCACCAGGCACTGGCCTGGTTCAGCTATCTGACCGGCATTGTCTTTCATAACTTCAGCGACTTGTATTACGCTGCGCACGATTACGTCGTGCGGCACAGCACCAAGATCATCATCGCCCTGCTGCTGACCCTGCCCATCAGCTTTTGGATCATCAGAACCCAGCAAGGTGAACTGGGCCGTCGCTACAGCCCGCGCAAGATCGCCATCGTGCTGGCCATTTTCCTGGGCTGGCTGGGGGCGCACCGTTTCTATCTCGGCCAGATCGGCTGGGGCATTGTCTACCTCATCATTCTGTACGTATTTCCACCGCTGGTTGTCGCACTGGGCCTGATCGACGCTGCGCGTTACCTGTTCATGTCGGAGGAGGATTTCACCGTACCGGTCGTGCGCCGATGACGGCATACGGCGGCCACGCGGCTTCACGCACATTCCATTACAATGGCATGCACATCAATGCCGATTGCCCGACATGGAAAACAAGACCGCCCGCCTTACCGTATTGATCGATCCCCGTAAGAAAAAGGCCTTCGATCAGCTTTGCGCCAGTCAAGACCTGACTCCCTCGCAAGTGGTGCGCCAATTGATACGCGACTACCTCGCCCAGCATGGGGTCAGCTACACAGAGCAAGGCTCCGTCAGCAACCCCAAGCTCAAACGTCCCGCCGGCTGATAAGCCGCTGCAATGCCTCATTCAGTGAGGCACCAGGGTCGCCCCCTTCGAGCTTTCTGGGCAGGCCCATGCGTTGCAGCTTGCTTCTGACCCGCTCATTGGCTTCGGTCAGCACCACCGCCCCGCCGTGGACGCGTCGCCCCTCGACAAGATCTTCAAGGGCACGCAAACCCGTGGCGTCGATGAAAGGCACTTGCGCAAGCCGTATCACCAACACGGCAGGCGTCTCTCCGACGTCAATCAGCACCTGCTCAAAAATCTCGATTGCCGCATAGAAAAGCGGCCCGTCTATGCGATAGACGATGATGTCGTCGGGAAGCTTGGACAAGCCATGCTCACCCAGCAAAGGCGCCAGCTCTTGATCAAGTGTCGGGTCGTTCTGCCGGCGCGCCGCTACACTTCCAGCCATGCGGCGCAAAAAATGCAACATGGCCAGCACCACCCCGATATTGACCGCCACCACCAGGTCGGCGAATACGGTCAGGCAGAAAGTGACCAGCAGTATCACTACGTCGGCGCGCGGAGCGCGTTTCACCATACGAATGAAGTGCCGCGCCTCGCTCATGTTCCAGGCCACCACGAACAGTATGGCCGCCAGGGCGGCCAACGGCACGTTGGCCGCGTAGGGCGCCAGCGCCAGGATGATCAGCACCAGCGTGATGCAATGGACAATGCCGGCGATGGGGCTGTTTCCCCCATTGCGAATATTGGTGGCCGTGCGTGCGATGGCGCCGGTGGCCGCGATGCCCCCAAACAAAGGCGCCGCCATATTGGCTATGCCCTGGCCGACCAGTTCCTGATTCGAATTATGGCGGGTGCCCGCCATGCCGTCGGCCACGACCGCCGACAGCAGCGATTCGATGGCGCCCAACATGGCGATGGCGAAGGCGGGTGCGATCAGTTCGACAATGCGGTCCAGCGTTACCGGCAGCCATTGAAATTGCGGAAGCTGGCGCGAAATCTCGCCAAAGGTGGAGCCGATGGTGGCCACACCCTCGAAGGCGAATAGCGACTGCAGAACGGTGGCCACAACCAATGCCACCAGCGGCCCGGGCACCCGCCGCATGCCGGGCAGACGCGACGGAAACAGCACCAGGAATAAAGAAAATACCGCCATGGCGGTGGTTGCCAGGTGCAGTGAGGGGAATGCCTGTATCAGCGCCCAGAGCTTTTGATGAAAATGCCCCGATGGCGCCACCGGGAGCCCGAAGAAATCTTTCCACTGGCCGACCCAGATGATGACGCCGATGCCGCTGGTGAAGCCGATGATGACCGGGCGCGGGATGAACTTGATTACACCCCCCAACCGCGCGACGCCGAACAGAAGCAGGATGATGCCCGCCATGAAAGTGGCGATCTGCAAACCCTGCACCCCGTACTGGGCCACAATGCCTGACAGAATCACAATGAACGCGCCCGTGGGCCCCGCGATCTGGACCCTGCTGCCGCCCAGAACGGACACGGCCAGGCCGGCGACAATAGCCGTGTACAACCCCTGCTCGGGCTTTACCCCCGAGGCAATGGCAAACGCCATGGCCAGGGGCAGCGCCACAACGCCCACGATAACCCCGGCCACGATATTGGCATACCAGTGCTTCCAGCCCAGCAGGCCGGCTCGCTTAGCTTCCAGAAGAGCAATCATATTGATCCGTTAAGTTCCACCTTATGTGTCGTTGATTATAATATGATGCACATGCTGCGGATATGTTCCGCGGCTCTGCTTCCCGCCCTTGCCCGCATCCACTTTACACTTGCAACGATAGCCGCCGCGCGCCGTGTTGCCGCCCAACCGCTGGGCCAAAACTCACTACAATAGCGTTTGCATCCATTTCAGCCAGAGATCAACGTGAGAAAAGTCGTACGAGGCAAGCTCCACGGCATTCGGGTTACCGGTGCCGACCTCAACTACCATGGTTCCATCACTCTCGACCCCGACCATTGCGAGGCAGCGGGTATTTTGCCGATGGAATTCGTCGACATCTGGAACAAAGCCTCGGGCGCCCGTATCAGCACATACGTTATCTACGGCGAGCGCGGTTCACGCTGCTGCATCCTGAATGGCGCGGCGGCTCGCACCTGCCAGCGCGGCGATGAAGTCATCATTTGCAACGCCGTCTATATTTCCGAACGCGAGCTCGAAGACATCAAGCCCGTCATCCTCACCTTTCATGACGATAATCGCATTCACGAACGCTTGGGCTACGATGTGTCACGCGATGACCAAGGCCGCCTGGCCTTCAATATCGTCAAATTCGAATAGCATCGGCCAGGCCGCAACTTCTGGTTCGCGCATCCGGTCCGTATCGGGCCTATGGCCACAAACACATAAAGTCGATACAATCGGCTCTGCTTCATCAAGCACTCGCTAGGGGTGTCGCGCATTCGCGCGGCTGAGATAGTCCCTTTGAACCTGTGAGATCATCCTCGCGCAGGAAAGCGACCATGCAGACGCCTGAACACCCGTGTCGCCCAGCGCGCCCAATTCTCGCCAATGCTTGCCGCTCCTGCATTTACGGACGGCAACGACAATGACGAGCTCTTCTTCCTCTTCGGGCAATCATGCCCTTACCCCCGTTTCAGCGCACGAACGTGTGTTCGGCTGGCACGAACACGCCTCGCTGTGGTTCAGCCTGGGTGTCGGCCTGCTGGTCATGCAGGTGGGCGCCTATCTCGTACCGGCCACCGGCTTGCGCGAAGCGGTCTTCGCCATCGTGTTGGGGTCAATGCTGGGCGCGGCGCTGCTGGCCTGGGTGGCCAAGCTTGGATGCGAAAGCGGGCTTTCCAGCGCGGGCCTCATGCATCGCAGTTACGGCAGCCTGTTCGCCCGGCTGCCGGTGTTTTTGAACATTATCCAGTTGCTGGGCTGGACCACTTTTGAACTCGTCATCATGCGCGAGGGCACGGCCGCCATCGCGCGCGAGGCTTTCGGCCTGAACCTCGGCCCTCTCGCCGCCGTGGTGCTGCCGACCTTGCTGTGGGGCGGCGTGCTGATCGCCCTGCTCTCGGGCAGCATGATAGGCCTGGTCCGACGCTTCGTGGCTCGATTCGGGCTGCCGCTTGTGATCCTGTCGCTCATCTGGCTTACCTGGCAGTTTTCGGGAAGGCTGCAGGCGGGCGGCCTGGCCGAGTTGTGGAGCCGCCCCGGCGACGGCAGCATGGGCATGTTCTCGGCCCTGGACCTTGTCATAGCCATGCCAGTGTCATGGCTGCCTCTTGTGGCCGACTACGCGCGCCACGGCCGCAGCGGACGCAGCGCACTTGGCGGCGTCTGGATTGGTTACGCAATAGCCAACATCTGGTGCTATGGCCTGGGCGTGATGATTGTCAGCGCGGTCGGGCCCGACACCGGCCTGGTCAGCGCCTTGTTGCTGGCGCAAGGCGGACTGATCGCACTGGGCCTGATCATGATCGACGAACTGGACAATGCCTACGGCGACATCTATTCGGGCTCGGTATCCGCCCACAGCTTGAAACCCAAGTGGAGCATCCGCCGCTGGGGCATCATGCTGGCGGTGCTCAGCATCGGCTTGGCCATGGTGCTGCCCATGCACAGCCTCGAGCCTTTCTTGCTCACACTAAGCTCTGTCTTCGTACCGCTTTACGGTGTGATCTTGGGACGCTTGGCATTTGGCGGCAATGTCGAGGCGGCGCCGCGCCGCATCGACCCGGTATGCGCAGGGCTCTGGTTACTGGGCATCGCCTTCTATCATGGCCTGGGCCAGTGGGCCCCCGGCTATGGGTCGGCCCTTCCCACCCTGGCCATGACTTTCGCATTGTCCTTTGCTCTGCGTCGGCTTGGCAGGCCCACGCACCCTGCTTTGAATGCGGGAGCCGACCAAGCAGCACACTAGCGCAGGGCTCCTACATCGCCTGATTGGACATCGGTCTTTTGCCCACCCCATTGAGTGCGCAAGTGATTGGCCAACTGGGCGATCTGCTGATCGCTCAGCTTGTCGGCAAATGCCGGCATCGCTTGCCGGTCGCCTTCAGGAAACACCTTGGCATCCAGGCCGTGCAATATCACGTGGATAAGGTTGTGGGCATCGGCGTTACGCACGGTCGAGTTCCCTTTCAGGCCGACCGTGTCGCCCGGCTTGCCTTCGCCATTGGCCGCGTGGCAGCCGGCGCACACCGCCATATAAATAGAGCGTCCCGTCGTCAAGCCGCCTTCAGCGGTTTCCGGCTCGGGCGCCGTGTGGGGCAGCGGCTCGGCGGCGAGGGGCTCGTCGCCCAAGACATAGGTAACCATGGCTTGATTGTCATCTTCGGAAAGATGGCGGGTACTGTAATGAAAGGCCTCGTACATGTCGCCGTAGGCCGAACCCTGCGACGAAAGCCCCAGGGCCAGGAAACGGCTCAGGCCTTCTGGGGTCCATCCGCGCCTGGCCAGGCCTTCCGGAGTAATATCCGGCGAGTTCAGCGCGCCCAACTCGCCGCCCTTGAATGAGGCACGTAGATTCAACTGGCCGAACACCCCGCGTGGAGTATGGCATTCGGTGCAGTGCCCCAAGGCGTTCGTCAGGTAGCGACCCCGCAACCATTGGTCTGAGTCTCCTTGCGAGACATCAGGCAATTCATTTTTGAGAAAGAGCAGATTCCAGCCGCGCATGAGAAAGCGCATATTAAATGGAAAAGGCACTTCGAGGGGTTTGTTGGGGACGGCAACCGGCTCAACGCTGCGCAAATAGGCGTAGAGCGCGTCGCTATCTTCTCGTGTCATGCCGCGATAAGTGGTATAGGGCATGGCCGGGTACAAGGGATATTCCGCGCCGATTCCATCATGCAACGCACGGTAAAAATCAGCCGATGTCCAGTTGCCTATGCCGTGCTGCTTATCGGGGGTGATGTTGGTGCCGTAGATGGTTCCAAAAGGCGTTTCAATCGGCACCCCGCCCGCGAAAAGCGCCCCCTCCTTGGCGGTGTGACAAGCCATGCAATCGCCCGCCTGGGCCAGATATTTCCCCCGCGCCAGCATCTGGTCGTCTACAACCGGCGCCTCATCGACGGCGCTGGTTTCGTAGCGCGGATCAAGCAGGCCCGACAAGATCACCACTGCAATCACACCCAACAGCACGATGAGAATCAGCGGGATCCAGATGCGTTTACGAGTCCGGGTTCGCATCGGCGTTCTCCCTGGTCAGGCCGGGCGTGGAAAGAATCAAATCACGCACCGCGCGATGATAGCGCACATAACCGGTGCAACGACAGATATGGTCGTTCAGCGCGTCGGTAACCACGCCTTCGACCTGATCACGTTCAATCGGCTCGCGCCGCAGCCTTTCGATCACCACCGTCGCCGCATTGACGAACCCCGGTGTGCAATATCCACACTGAAAGCTGTAATGTTCGAGAAATGCCCGTTGCACCCCCGAGTACGCGGATATGTCTTGATCATTAGGCCCGGCGTGGCCTTCAACAGTGCGGATACTTCGATTGGCGAAAAAGCCTACGCCGGTGATGCAGCTGCGCACGGTGCTGCTGGTGCCGTCGTCGCCGTCCAGAATCACGGCGCATGCATGGCATACGCCCTGGCCGCAGCCCAGCTTGGTGCCGGTCAAGTTCACGTACTCGTGCAGAAAATCGATCATCATCAGCCTTTCGGGAACCTCAATCGGTCCCACCCTTTCGCCGTTGATGGTCAGGCTGATAGGTATTTTGCGCAGGCTCATTCCATGGCCTCCAGTATTTGCTCGGATGTAACGGGCAAGGAAAGAAATCGTAGTCCCGTGGCATCCGAAATTCCGTTCACAATGGCGGCCACAATGGGGATCATCACCACTTCGGCCAGCCCTTTCGGGGGATCGGTGTCGGAAAGTGGGGGCAATACCTCGGCGGTCTGCGTCCACAGGGCCACCTCTTTGGCGCGCGGCAAATGGTAGCGGTTGAAGTTCCACGTACCATTGCCTGGCCCGTCCTCATACAAAGGCAAATGCTCGTACAGCGCATGGCCTATGCCCATGGCAATACCCCCTTCAATCTGCCCCGACACCAGTTGAGGCGAAAGCATATTGCCGCATTCGACGACCGAGTGATGATTAAGCAATTCGACTTTGCCGCTAGCTGTGTCAACCGCCACTTCCGCCAGGGTGGCCACGGCCGTGTAATACGTAACCGCCGCGTTATTGCGCTGGATCGGCGGGTAATACACCTTGCTGCGCGGAATGAACTGATATTGCCTGCCCGTGCTTGAGCGTGTCGCTATCAGTGGATCGAGTCCGGTATTAGTCACGTAAGGCAATCCGGTTTCACCCGGAGGGTTCGGAGAGGTCGGCGTATGCGCGCCCGCGTTTCCGCTGCCGTTTGATGCGCCCGACGCCGCATCGTTACCCGTGGTCGCATCGGACCGTCCTTGAGGATCAGGTCCTGTCGATGATCCATTGGCGGCCTGCGCGCCTTGCCCATATGTCAAGGCAAGGGCGTCCAGGGGCAGGCGTTCGGCGGCCCCGTTGATTTGAAAATCCGCTTCGGCCCACTGCCAGCGATTGAAGGCATGAACCACGGCGCCCACCACCAGACCCATCTCATGCGCCTTGGCGGCAAGCTGCGCCAGCGTCAGGCCTTGCATGCCTGCAGCAGTAAGGCGCCCTTCTTCCCAACGGGCGTCTTCGGAACGAACCACGTATGGTGCAGCCTGTCCGCCCCCTATCCCTTCGCTCCAAAGAGCCATCGCAGCCGGCCACAAGCCATGCTTGAAGATAAGGCGACAAGCCTCCTGAGTGGTATGGGTGTAGTAAAAGGCCGAGTTCGATGCACTGGCAGGCGAGGAATAAGCCGGAGTCCATGCCGGGTCGGCGGCCAGCGAGTCTTGGTCTTCCTGGCTCATGGTGTAGGGGTCGCCGCTGGAATAAATCGGCAAGTCGGGCCAGTCTGTAAGCGAAAAACCCACATCCGTAGCGGGCGCTCCCAGCCATCTGGCACAGGCCAGAGCCTGAGAGGTAGTCGTGCCGGTGCCGATCTCAGCCCCCGTGTGCCGCAACAGCACCTGGCCTTCCGGGGTGATCTCGACTTTGGCCAGGGAAGATTCGGCGCCTGTGCCAAAGTCTTTCTGTACACAGGCGAAGCCCACGCCGTATCTACGTCCCGGGTGGCGCGCCTCGTAGTCGGCCTTGCGCTGCTTCCGCTCTTGCCAGACCGGATGCAGCTTCGCTTTTTCCATAACCTCATCGGCTCGCACCGCACCTGCCGGAATGGCGCCTTGCGTGTTCTTCATGCCGGTTTTGAACACGTTGAGCAGACGAAACTCGATCGGATCAAAACCCAGTTGCTGCGCGGCTTCGTCGATCAGCATTTCGGTCGCGGCCATCGACTGCAAGGTTCCGTAGCCTCTGGCCGACCCAGCGTCAACCGCCCGCGATGCGTCAGCTCGGGCGGTAAGGTCTGACTGGGGGATGTAGTACACCGACTGCGCCGCCGTTGCCGCCACCATCACCACCGAGGGCGAAAAGTTGCTTCGTCCGCCGCCGTCGGCCCTCATGTCGGCGACAAAGGATTGGATCTTGCCTGTCTGGCGGTCGACGCTTAGCCGGTAATCCATATCAAACGCGTGTCGCTTGAGCGAAGTCTGAAATTGCTCATAGCGATCGTTCGCGAGCCGCACCGGGCGCCCCTCGCCATACAGGGCACAAACCATGCCGTAAAAGGGCATATTGCAATGGTCTTTTGAACCATATCCCACGGTATAGCAAGGATGAAGGATCAAGGTATCGACGCCGAACGACGATTTGCCCAACATGCTTGCCGCTGTGGCAGCCACCTCGGACGGCGACTGCGTGGGCGCCACCATATGCATGGTCTGTGAACCCTCGTCGAACCAGCAGTTGGCGTTGTCCATCTCCATTGAGGCTGTGTCGACCGATTGCGTGCGATAGCTGCGTTCAAGCACCAGCCAATTTTCGGGCGGATCATCAAGGCGGGCCCGTATCTGCTGTGCATGATGCATGCCCTCTTCATCCAACTGACCATGCGCCTTGCCATCCGGCCATACCGGAAGCCGCTTGCGCATCTGGCTAGGGTAAATAGGCGCATCCTTCAGGCTGGAAAAAACATCTTCGTCGTAAGGAGTTTCTCCTCCGACCCTGACAAAGCGAAAAGTGCCCCAGGGATCGCGCTGCAGCGGACCAGTCTGTGCCCCCCAACGCAATACATCTTGAAATCTCAGAGCGTCTTTGGCCAGCCTGAAGCGAACAAAGTCATGAAAGATCAGGATGGCCACCGCATGGCCCAAATATGCCGGCGTCTTGCCGGCTGGAAGCAGCATGTCGTCTCCGTAGAACTCAGTGAACGACACACCGTCCCGCTCAAGGTCTTCAGCGGTTACGATGCGATCAGGCTCAAGCCCCGCTTCAAGAAGCTTAAGGTCGAATCCCTCATAGACGGCATCAGCGCGCATCGCGCGCAATATCAAAGCATGACTTTGCTGCTGTGGCCAATGCGGCATATCACGCGCACGCACGTCAAACGCGAAAATTTTTCCGCCCCGCACCTTGGCGGGCCCGTCGATCCGGTATGACGCCAAGCCGGTCGTTTCGTCCCAAGGCACAGGGGTCATCAACTGCTGTTCGAACAGGGCTGCATAAGCGCTGCTGCCAAACGGCGCAATAAAAGCTGTGAGCCCCGCAATGGAGCTCGTCTTTAAAAACCGCCGGCGGGACGGATCGAGTTTAGCCATTGAAGTCTTCCTGATTTGAATGCTGCTGCGCCACGCAAGCAAGGAGCAGGCCTGGCAACATTGACAAAAACCTTACAAAAAACCAACAGACAGCTTGCAAAAAGCCGACAAGCGATTAGCCGGCGAACCCGCCTTCATCCAGGAAAGCCTGCTCTTCAGCGGTGGTTTCGCGCCCAAGGCTGGGATTCCGGTGCGGGAAGCGACCAAAGCGCTCGATGATATCAAGGTGGTCGATGCCGAATGACAAAGCATCCGGCGCGTACTGGCGATAAAGTCGTAGCGACAGCTCTTGATCGGCCAAGTTCTCGGCGTGCGTGAACGGCAGAAACATGAATAAGCGCAAAGGCGCTTCAAGACGCTCGATAAACCCCGCATCAAACGCCTTGCGTGCATAATGCTGCGCCAGTGGATCGGTGGCGAACATATGAGCCGTGCCGCGAAATGCATTGCGTGGAAACTGATCCAGCAATATCAACAAGGCCAGGGCCGATTCGGGCTCGTCGCACCAAGCCTCCAGCTCGCGCCGCGCCGCCGCCATATGCAGGTCGGCAAAGCGCCGGCTGAACTCCTCATCGAACGCTTCATCTTTCTTGAACCACATGTCCGGCCCCGCCTGTTTCCAAAAATCGACAACTTCCCGCGCCTGCGGAAAACGGGCGTCAGCTTGTATGGCGTTCATGTATCGCTCCTGGAACTGTGTTGTGACGTTACCAGCATAGCAGCGCAAGTCGTCCTCGGCATAGCGCGCGGGCGCCAGGCTGAACGTGCACGGAAAGAATTTTCGAAAGCATCCCCAGGGAAATTTCATCGTAAATGCCATCGACGAGCACGTGAAAAGGGCCTGCAAGCATGTGCTCGCAGGCCTTGATCGCAATGTGTGGCAAATTGCGCGCTTGGATGTTGGGCCGACCGGAGCCAACGGCCCCGGTCGAATTTTGCATCAGAAGCGCGTGCGCAGGAACAACTGCCCGCTGTGGCCGGTGTTGTCGTTGCCGTA
>NZ_JBIQLE010000046.1:0-19305 GCF_044464525.1 Pusillimonas sp. | reverse complement strand
GAACCCTCGTCGTAAGCTTGGAAGGCTTCTGCTCTACCATTGAGCTACACCCGCATGGGATTCCGTTCTTCTCGCCGTACTTTCCGGCGGCTTGATACTGCCAGCCAAGCCAGACACCGGGCGCCGCTTGATGCCGCCAGGACTTTGCCCTAACAGCCACCAGCAGCGCCTGCGGGTAAGCTCTGGTGGTGGGAGTTGGATTCGAACCAACGTAGGCGCAAGGCCAACAGATTTACAGTCTGCCCCCTTTAACCACTCGGGAATCCCACCAAAAGAGAACCACGAATTATGATCCTTTTTTTTAGCCTTGTCAAACAGGTGTAAAACCGGCTTTTCCGCTTGCCTGGCTTCGCCCGATACACCGGGTAATTCGGCCTCGGTAATGCGGCGATGCTGACGGCGGTATGCGACTAGAAGACTTTCTGGCGGCTACGCCTTAGTCGTCAATTACGTTGGCCATGCCTTGGCGCTCAAGCAAGGCGTTAAGGTGCTCCCAGTCGTGGAAGTCGATAACGAGCTGGCCGCGATTGCGTGTACCCACCTTGAGTGTCACGCGGGTGCCTAGATGATCTGATAGTGCTTGTTCGAGACGCTTGGCGTCTCCGGACGGGGTTTTGCGAGCGCGGGTGGAAACCGGCGCCTCGCCGTCTGCTTCCTGTAGCGCACGATTGACCAGCTTTTCGGTTTCACGCACGGAAAGCCGCCGTGAAACGATTTCGTTGGCAAGCAGTATCTGTTGTGCAGCCTCAACCGCCAGCAGTGCTCTGGCATGGCCCATGTCGATGTCGCCGGCCAACAGCATGGTCTGCACGGGTTCAGTCAGGTTAATCAGACGCAACAGATTGCTGGTGGCGGAACGCGAACGCCCAATGGCCTGCGACGCTTGTTCATGGGTTAGGCCGAACTCATCCAACAGGCGCTTGACGCCTTGAGCCTCTTCCAGCGGGTTGAGATCTTCGCGCTGGATGTTTTCGATAAGCGCCATGACCGCGGCGTTCTCGTCCTCTACTTCACGAACCAGGACAGGCACCTCGGTCAACCCAGCCAACTGAGCGGCCCGGAAGCGACGTTCGCCGGCAATAATCTCGTAGGCGCCGGCCGCGGGTAAAGGACGCACCAGTATGGGCTGCATGACCCCCTGGGTGCGGATGGAATCTGCAAGCTCATTCAGGGCGCCTTCATCCATTCGGGTACGTGGCTGGTATTTTCCGGCTTTAAGAGCCTTGATGCGAAGTGTGGTCGGCAGTTGCGGCTCGGCGGCCGCCGTCTTTTTACCTAAAGTGTCTATTGCGGCGGCATCGGCTCCGAGCAACGCGTCCAAGCCCCTGCCCAAGCCTTTGGGTTTCCTAGTTGCCATGATGTGTCCTTAGAGATTCGTCATTTGTGGAGGCCGAGCATTGGAACGCAAGGTCTCTTTTTTAACCCGCTTGATCAATTCTTCGCCGAATTCAATATACGCTTTGGCGCCCCGGGAGCTTTTGTCATAAACAATGCCGGGCATCCCGTGGCTGGGGGCTTCCGCCAGCCGTACATTACGCGGAACGATGGTATCGAAGACCCTGTCGCCGAAGTGGGCCACGATCTGCGCGGACACCTGTTGCTGAAGAGTAACCCGCGTATCGAACATAACCCGAAGCAAGCCGATTACACGCAAGCCAGGATTGATGTTGTGGTGTACCCGCTTGATGGTATTGACCAGATCGGAAAGGCCTTCAAGCGCAAAATATTCGCACTGCATCGGGATAATAACGCCATCAGCAGAGGCCAGGCCATTAAGGGTAAGCAAAGACAGCGTGGGCGGGCAATCGATAAGTATGAAGTCGTATTCATCGATTACCTTGGCGATGGCTGTTTTTAGCTGCGTCTCGCGCTCATTCATTTGAATGAGATCAATCTCGGCCCCGGACAGCTCGCGATTGGCCGGCAGTACATCGTAGCCTCCGGTTTCAGACTTTACGCGCACGGAAGCGATATCAGCTTCGCCGATAAGCACCTGATACAGATTGTTTTCCACCGCATTCTTGTCGACGCCGCTACCCATTGTTGCATTGCCCTGCGGGTCAAGGTCGATCAACAATACTTTCTTATTGAGCGCGGCCAAGGCAGCGGCCAGGTTGATAGCGGTTGTCGTCTTGCCCACCCCCCCTTTTTGGTTCGTGATGCAAAACACCTTGACGGCGTCGGCGGAATTATTGGGATTCATGTGTTTCCTTAAGGACCGGGCCTGAACAAGCCTCGATCCACACCAGACAGCGCTGGGCTTCTAATTGGGGTACTTGCAGCTGCTGTACGGATTGAACCTTCCAGTTGCCTTGCGCATGCAAAGCGGCGATTTCTTCTTCGGGGTAACGGCCTTTCATTGCGAGCATGCTGCCGCTTGGCTGAACGTGCCCCCCGGCAAGTGTCGCAAAATCCAGCAAAGATGCAAAGGCCCTGGAAACCACGATATCCGCCTGCAGGTTCGGCAGAGCCTCGATACGGCCATGCTTTGCCGACAAGTTGGACAGTCCGAGCACACCGGACATCTGGCGCACAAAAGCCATTTTCTTTTCAACGGCATCCACACAATGGATGGTCCAACCCGGACACGCCATTGCCAGAACAGCCCCCGGCAGTCCTGCACCGGAGCCGACGTCAACAATAACAGCTTCCGGCTTTGATTCTAATGCGCGACGCATCGGACCAACCACCGCCAAACTATCGATGATATGTTGGACCAACATCTGCTGCGCGTCGCGGATGGCTGTCAGATTGTATGTGCGGTTCCAGCGCTGCATTTGCGCAAGGTACTCCAGTAACAAGCCTTGGGTTTGTACAGGCAATTCAAGCTCAAGCTCCTCCACAGCTTCAGCAAGCTGTTTTTTCAAACGAGAATCGGCCATTATGCAGCCCGTCGTGCGTTCTGATGCCGCTTTATGTGGATTAACAACAAAGAGATAGCGGCCGGCGTAACACCCGATACGCGACTTGCCTGCCCAACGGTTTCAGGCCGGGCGAGCTTAAGCCTTTGCCGAACCTCAATCGACAGGCTATCGATGGCGTCATAGTCAAGGTCTTCGGGTATGGCGTGGCTTTCCTGGGCGGCCTGCTTTTTTACGTCTTCTTGCTGCCGGGCCACATAACCTGCGTACTTCACTTGAATCTCGACCTGTTCGGCCACGATGCTATCGTCCACGCCTGGGCCGGCAAGTAGCTGGCCATCGGGCCTCTTGAAGCTCATTAGCTCGCCATAGCTCACTTCTGGCCGTTTCAGCAGATCAAATAGTGAGTGCTCACGTTCAATCGGCTTTCCAAGTAAAGTGGTGGCAGACTCTCGTTCGAGGGTTTTAGGATTGACCCAGGTACTCTTTAACCGTTGGATTTCCTTTTCCAGCGCATCACGTTTTCTATTGAAAGCATCCCAGCGATCATCACTAATCAAACCCATTTTTCGCCCAAGCTCGGTCAATCGTAGATCTGCGTTGTCTTCCCGCAAACTTAAGCGATACTCTGCACGCGAAGTAAACATACGATAAGGCTCGGTAACCCCTCGAGTGATAAGGTCGTCTACCAGTACACCCAGATAGGCTTCGCTGCGTGTTGGAGTCCACGGTTCCAGGCCTACAACTTGGCGCGCCGCATTAAGCCCGGCAAGCAAACCTTGAGCAGCTGCTTCTTCGTATCCCGTTGTACCGTTAATTTGGCCCGCGAAAAACAATCCTTGTATGGCGCGGGTTTCTAGAGAAGACTTTAGTTCTCTTGGGTCAAAATAATCGTATTCAATTGCGTAGCCAGGCCTGGTAATGACGGCCTGCTCTAACCCAGGCAAGCTGCGAACCAAAGCAATCTGGATATCAAATGGCAAACTGGTCGATACCCCATTGGGATAGATTTCGTTAGTTGTCAGGCCCTCGGGCTCGAGAAAAATCTGATGACTGGCTTTATCTGCAAAACGATGGATTTTGTCTTCTATCGACGGACAATATCGTGGCCCTATTCCTTCGATCTGGCCCTGATCGCTATACATGGGAGAACGATCCAGCCCCGACCGTACGATATCGTGGGTGCGTTCATTGGTATTGGTGATCCAGCAAGGCAATTGCCGTGGATGCATGTCTGCCGAGCCCATGTACGAGAACACTGGAATGGGATCAAGATCTCCAGGCTGGGTTTCAGTCCGTGAAAAATCAATGCTTCTGGAGTCTATCCTTGGAGGTGTCCCTGTCTTAAGGCGACCTTGCGGAAGCCGCAATTCTTTTAGCTTGTGTCCAAGCGTGATAGACGGTGGATCACCGGCGCGACCGCCTGAATAATTATTAAGCCCCACATGAATCAGGCCATTCAGAAAAGTACCCGCTGTCAACACCACCGTACGACCACGAAACTTCAAACCAATCTGCGTTACTGCGCCTACAACCCTATCGCCTTCCAACATCAAGTCATCAACTGCCTGTTGAAAAATCGTTAGATTAGGCTGGTTCTGCAGCTTCTGTCGTATTGCCTGGCGGTATAGAGATCGGTCGGCTTGTGCTCGCGTTGCGCGGACGGCGGGCCCTTTGGAGCGATTCAAAATACGAAACTGAATGCCGGCCTGATCAGTTGCATAAGCCATCGCTCCACCAAGTGCATCTATCTCTTTAACTAAATGACCTTTGCCTATCCCTCCGATGGAAGGGTTGCACGACATCTGTCCCAGCGTTTCCATATTGTGAGTCAATAAAAGCGTGGAAGCGCCGGTGCGCGCAGCCGAGAGAGCAGCTTCGGTGCCTGCGTGACCGCCTCCCACAACTATGACGTCGAATTCGTCCGGGTAAATCATGTCAAGAAAAATAGAGGTTAAAGAATGATTATACGACCCGCACCATCATGTTTCACGTGAAACATTGTTAAGACTGTTAGCACGGCTTTTACTCATATCATTGAACTATAAATTGCTGTTGAGAGTGCTCATCAATGTTTATCAACGATACTCGAACAACAACGCTACCAAAGGATTGCGAAAAGCTAGAGCTCACCGACGCATATAAAAACCCGACGTACTGTTGTTATGTATAAACATAGGGCAAGCTCAAGCAAAAGCTTTCAAACCTACGCGACGGATGCAATCTATTGGAACTGCCTAGCGCCTACTGATAAGGCACGCCGATTTTCGGCCTAACCTCCATAGTGCTGGATAGCTCGCTAGTCAGGTACGACCATAGAACATAGAATGAAAAAGATGCGCTAACTAGAAAAAGAGAGTGCCTGTGCCTGCGCAGTATTCAATCGGGGGTTGTCCCACTATATTTACTGAACTCTTTAAGAGCAGCATCGCCGCAACTTGAGTTCGATGATTGCTAGCTAGTTAACGGAACGTTCCAGGTAATGGCCATTTTCTTGTTCCACGTGAAACATCACCCAAGACACATTTCGTTCGTTCTGACACCGTTCAGATTGAGTAGCTAATCGTGAGGGCCAATGGAAGGGTAGTCTGCAACGTGGTCCATCAAAAACAACTAACAAAATTCTATATTAACTATGTCCTAGTGCTGTTTCACGTGGAACAATTGTCTTCAGGCTATCAACTAGCCCGTTTGAATTCCTACGCTGTCGATTCTGATGAGCTTTTGTATATGCCTGTGGATAACTTTGTGAGCAACTTACGACTGTAAGTCGCAGTGGCCTGCGCACTGACGGGAGTTTTACCTTAATTGCTACAACCCCAACCGCAGTCGGTTTACAGTTGCCGAGCATTAAGAACCTTTGTTCGAGGGACTTACGGTGAAGTTAGTGCTGTGCCATGACCGGATAATCATCGCGACCTTAGCGACAATATAGAAGCAGACAAATCAAGCCCGCGTTAATGTGCATAACTCCAAACTTGATCATCCATGCTCTATCGTTTTCGAAAAAACCGCAACCGTTTTCTAGCACAGCTTAATTAAAAAACGCCCCAGCAGTTATGCTTGGGGCGTTAAAAATAGCTCGCAAGCTACGAGCTAGGTACAAACTATTATTCTTTTTTTATAGCGCGCGAATCTCGGAAGCTTGTGGGCCTTTAGGACCGTCTTTAACTTCGAATTCCACTTCTTGACCTTCGTTCAAGCTGCGATAGCCGCGGCCTTCGATAGCTGAAAAGTGTGCGAATACGTCTGTGCCACCGTCGTCTGGAGTGATGAAACCAAAACCCTTGTCGGCGTTAAACCATTTAACCTTGCCCTTCTGAGCCATGTGTAGCGTCCTAAAAATGAAAGAAATGCATAAAACCAAGAACGCCTACACCAATAGCACCAACTACCTGGTATAGAAGCTACGTAGGGCTTGGTTTACAAATGCAACGGCAAGAATAACCACAGCCGGTAACTTTCACAAATACTAGTTTTCCCCTATGTCGCATATTTTCTTCTTATACATTGTGCTGGTGCGTCGATAATCCAACATTGCCTTCAACTTAAAACCAATATCTATCCATGAATATAAAATCACGATTGCCAAACGTAGGCACCAACATCTTTACAATTATGAGCCAAATGGCCTTGGACCATAACGCAGTCAACCTTGGCCAGGGGTTTCCTGACTTCTCGCCCGACCCGGTACTGCTTGAACTGGTCAACAAAGCCATGCACCAAGGGCATAACCAATATGCCGCGATGGCGGGCGTGCCGCAGTTGCGTAAGCAGATCAGCGAGAAAATCGAATCGCTCTACGGGCACAAATATGACATCGATACAGAGGTGACTGTAACTGCCGGTGCTACCGAGGCATTAATGGCCAGCCTACTGGCGTTAGTACATCCGGGAGACGAAGTTATCGTCATTGAACCGTTTTACGACCTGTATATCCCGGTAATTCAATTGGCTGGCGGCATACCTGTGGTTGTGCCGATGAACCCGCCTAGCCATAGTACTTCGCAACCTTGCTACACCGTAGATTGGCAGAGAGTGGAAGATGCAATTACCTCTCGTACCAGATTGCTTGTTATAAATTTTCCGCATAACCCGACAGGCATTGTTTTACTTGAACAAGATTTGGATGCCTTGGAACATTTGGTGGAAAAACACGGCATTTTATTATTGAGCGACGAAGTCTACGAGCACATCATTTTTGATGGCCATACGCATCTAAGCCTTTCAACTCGCCCCAAGCTAGTACAAAACACGATTGTCGTTTCATCATTTGGCAAGACATACCATATTACTGGCTGGAAAATGGGTTACTGCACAGCCATTCCAGCCATTACTAACGAAATACGCAAAGTACACCAATTTACCGTTTTCACTACGAGCTCTCCCTTTCAGCATGCCTTGGCACAATATATGACCAACCCGTTGCCATATATGCAGCTGGCCGCGTTTTACCAAAAACGACGCGACTATCTGATAGAGCGCTTGAAAACCACGCGTTTCAAACCGTTATCTTGCGATGGCACGTTTTTCTTGCTTGCAGACTACAGCGAAGTTTCTGATGAAGATGAGGCACAGTTTGCGCGTTGGCTTACAACAGAACACGGGGTTACCACAATACCAGTCAGTGCGTTTTATCAAGACCCCTCAGATAAAAATTCGAATCATCAATTGATAAGGCTGTGTTTTGCAAAAGAAGACAAAACCCTCGATCTGGCCATTGATCGCCTTGCATTGATTTAATTGTTTGATTTCTTACCCCCATTGCCGACCTGAAGAAGTATACGTCGACATTTGATCCAGGGGTACTTGTACCGATGTGGCGGGCGGCTAGGTAAAAGCTTCTTTTTAATAACAATCTTTATTTATAAATGATTATAGTAATGGGTGTCTGTGGATAAGTGGCATAGGTGCTTAAACTCATGTTATTTCAGTAGGTTAGGGCATTAAATTTCGGGTGATAACCCCTTTATTCATGAAGGACTCTTTCTGGACAACTTTCGTCTCATTGAACAATGCCTTGGTTATTCAATGAAGGTCCACAACTTGTCCACAGCTGCAGTCCTTAGAAGTTATCCACAGGTATAAATATTGTGTCTATTTGTAATATAGCTGCGCTCGGCCCCGGTTTCAAATCTATGCCGGCGCGATTTGAACAAGTTTGGTCAAAAAAAAGCTGCCTTTAAGACAGCTATAAAGTCTAGAACTATCGAATAAGCTATTCGTTCAAGAAGTGGGCATGAGCTCGCCAGAATCGAATACAAGCCTGTTTTCCGGCCATTGCAACGCTGCCAGACGAAAACGAGAGTTCTCTAAAGAACGGCTGGCTTTTCGATCTCGCCAACGGGCCCCCACCGAATAGTCGATGCAAAATACGTTGTGGCGTTTTCCGTGCCAGGCGTTTGGGGGGATATCTTTGAACAACTGGGTATAGCGGGGCATGTTGATGCTTTTCATGGGTTTGATCAGGCGCCAGTAGTGCCCGATCACCACCGGAACAGGGTCGTCATAGTCATCCCACCAACTGACGCGATCCGAGAATCGCCAACGATTTCCCGCAAAAAAGGGCGTTTCCGCTTGTACCTCGACGCCCGACGTCAATACCTTCAGAGGGTTGATCATTTGTTGCGTGGCTTCGTACTCGGCGATCGAATACAAGAAGGGCGGTGGATGTTGTTCGTCTTCCAGTTCTTTTGCCCAGCGCTCTTTTTCGGCCAGGTAGCGTTCGTACAGGCCTGACGCTTGGGCGCTGGTCTGGGCGGCGTAATCCCATATCTTGTACTGTTCGCTAACCGTGCCCAAGGAGATCGACTGCACGGCTTCAATCGCGGCTTTTGTCCATGCAGCGTGCACGATGCGGATGTCATTCCGCACCAGGGCTATGGGAAGGCTACCGAGAAAATCTTTGAAGGCCTGGCGTTGTTCGGGCGGCGTTCGTCTGAACGGTGCGTAATGTTTGAGATCTTGTTGATGACGTTCGTCAAAGAACCAGCCAGACCCGTCCTTGACGTCGTCGATAAGCAGATTGATTTCGTGGTTGCCCAAAATGCAGCGCGCATTGCCCGATTCAACCAGCTTCTGAACGAGCCGAACCACGCTGTGGCTGTCTGGGCCGCGGTCGATGAGATCGCCTACGAACACCAATAATCGGTGCTGGGGGTGGCGCCCATCGGCGTCGTAACCCAGGTGTGCCAATAAGCGGACAAGCGCGGCATATTCACCATGAATGTCGCCAATAATATCGAGTGGATTGTCGGGCAGGCTTTTAACTAGATGCATATAGCAGAAGCATAACCGCATTTGGCCACAATTAGCAGCAAATTGTGTACTAGGGGTTGGACCTATTCATCGCAATCAACAGCAAGAAATGAGCCTCAAGCCTGAAATATCTTGGTCAATAGGTTGATCAGTTGCCGACGCTCGTTCTCAGAAAGCGTTGGCGTATGGTCTGCACGCGTGGCAACGACTTTTGCCTTCGAGTGAAGCTCATGTCCCTTGGGTGTAAGCGCAAGAATCTGCGAGCGACGGTCGTGTGGGTTTCGCTGCCGTTCTATCAGGCCGTCCGCCTGGATTTTGTCGAGCAGGGTTGCCAGGTTCGGGGGTGACACCCGTATGGTTTGCCCAAGGCGCTTTTGGTTGATGCGCGGATTGCTGTTGATCAGCGACAAGACCGTGTATTCCACCGGCCGCAATTGCAGCTTGCCAAGCTGCTTCTTGATGTTGGGCACGATCTCAAGATAGGCCTGCAGGCAGCAGTAACCCACCGACTGGGTCAATGGCCCTTGGTCGATGGGTTCCGCCTGTGCAGCGGGTACTGTTGGGTCAGGGTGCGGTTTCGTCATATTGGCGCATTACATCGGAAAGCATGTTGATCTGATTGCCTTCCCTGGAATCTTTGAGCGCGTTGTCGATTACTTGCAGCAATTGTGCGGTCTCGGGCAGGACGAAATCGTAGTAGTAGCGGCAAGTGTCTCGCTTGGCTTGGTAGAACGCCGGGTCGTGTTGAAGTTTTTCCAGTGCCGTGCGCTCGGCCCTGAGCCATAGCCAGGCCAAGGCGCAATGGCCCACCAGGCGCAGCATTTCAGGAGCCACCTGGTGTGGTAACTGGGGGTTCGCCGCAGCAGTTTCGGCAATGTCCGCCACACATTTGCGAATGCTGCTCGCAAGGTCGGCCAATATTAGGGCCCGGCTCTGCAAGGGGCCGCCGGTTTCTTCTTCCACCGTGGCGTCTATCTGGCCAAGAAACTGTTCAAGGCGCTTGCCGCCATCCGACAAAATTTTGCGTAGAAGTAGATCGACAGCCTGGATTTCGTTCGTACCCTCGTAAATCATTGCGATGCGCGAATCGCGCAGGTATTGTTCGATACCTGTTTCGGTAATGAAGCCGTGTCCGCCGTATATTTGAAGCGCCTGGCTCGAGCCATGGAACCCTTGATCCGTCATCATGGATTTAATGATGGGCGTAAGTAGCGCAAGCTCGGCATCTTTGTCGTTGCGAACATGCTCGTCGGGATGGTGTTCGGAGGCGTCCAACGCCAGGGCGCTGTAGTAGGCCAGCATTCGGAAGCCTTCCACGTACGCGCGTTGAGTCATCAGCAAGCGTTGCATGGCCGGATGCATGATGATGGGGTCGGCGGGCTCGGCTCGTCGCTGTGGAGGCCTGACAGCGGCACGCATCTGCAGGCGCTCTTGCGCGTAGGCCAGCGAGTTCTGATAAGCGGTCTCGGCGCTGCCCAAGCCTTGTATGCCCACAGCCAATCGGGCTGCATTCATCATGACGAACATGGCGGCCAGGCCGCGGTTGGGTTCTCCTACAATCCAGCCCACGGCATCGTCAAATTGCAGGCTTGTGGTGGCGCTGCCATGAATGCCCATCTTGTGTTCAATACCGGTGCAAGCGACGCTATTGAGCCGGCCGAGCTTGTTGCCTTCGGGCAGATACTTGGGTACCAGGAACAGGGAAATTCCCTTGCTGCCGACGGGTGCGTCGGGCAACCGCGCCAGGACCAAATGAACGATGTTCTCGGTGATATCTTGTTCACCGCCCGAAATGAAGATTTTGTTGCCGGTGATGCGTACCGAGCCGTCGTCTTGCGGTATGGCACGGGTGCGCAGCAAGCCAAGGTCGCTTCCGGCCTGGGATTCCGTCAAACACATGGTGGCCAGCCATTGGCCGCTGATGATATGGGGCAGGTAACGTTGTTTTAGTTCTTCGCTTGCGTGCTTATGAAGGCAAGCGTAGGCGCCGTGCAGCAAGCCGGGATACATCGTCCATGCATGGTTGGACGAGCTGAGCATCTCGTAAAGCACGCTGTTGAGCGTATTGGGCAGCCCCTGGCCACCGTAGTCTGGGTCGCAAGCCAGGGCGGGCCAGCCCGCCTCCTGGAATTGCCTGTAGGCGTTGGGAAAGCCTGAGGGCGTTTTCACGACCCCGTTTTCGTAGTGGCAGCCCTCGCGGTCGCCCACGGCGTTCAGGGGAAACAGCACTTCGCTTGCGAATCGTCCCGCTTCTTCGGCCACCTGCATCATCAGGTCGTCATCAACCTCGTCAAAAGGAGGAAGCAACGACAATTGCGCGGACGCATCAAGCAGGTCTGATAAAACGAAACGGATGTCTTTGAGCGGAGGCTGGTAAGAAAACATAATGTGGCTTCCAGGGTTTTGGCGTGATCAGCGAGGAGGCAGGCGCAACGCGCCATCGAGTCGGATTACTTCGCCATTGAGTGAAAGATTGCCGACGATATGCAGGGCCAATTGGGCAAATTCCGAGGGTTTTCCCAGGCGCTTTGGAAAAGGAATGCTGTGGCCCAGCGATTCTTGTACTTCTTCAGGAAGCTCGCGAAGCAGGGGGGTCAGGAACAAGCCCGGAGCAATGGTTACCACCCGCACGCCAAACTGAGCCAGATCGCGCGCCAACGGCAGTGTCATCGAAGCCAAAGCCCCTTTTGAAGCTGCATAGGCGGCTTGGCCCACCTGGCCGTCGTAAGCGGCTACGGATGAAGTGCAAATGATGACGCCGCGCTCACCGTCCTCGAGAGGGCCAAGCGCCAGCATGCGTGCGGCTGCCAGGCGCATGACGTTAAAGGTGCCGATAAGGTTGACGTTTACTATTCGGGTGAAATGCTCAAGCGGCATGGCCGTGCCGTCTTTGCCCACCAGGCGTTTGGCGCCGCCTATGCCGGCGGAATTGACCAGGATGCGAGCGGGGCCATGGGCCTGTGCTGCAGTATCCAGGGCCTTTTCGACGCTTTCTGTATTGGTGATGTCGCAGGCAATGCCCAGGCCGCCGACTTCATCAGCCAATTCGCGGGCCGCTTGTTCGTTGAGGTCGAGAATTGCCACCCGAGCTCCGGCCGCCGCCAGTTGCCGTACGGTTTCGGCGCCCAATCCCGATGCGCCGCCGGTGACCAGTGCCGCTTGTCCCTGGATATCCATGAGTTCCTCTTGTAAAGGTTATGGGCGGACGCCTCGGCAGTGTCGGGCGCGCCCGGTATGCTTGGTTTGCCTACTGCGGCTTGAATTTCACCTTGTTCTTCTTGCCTTCCAGAAACTGGGCGAGAAGATCGAGGGTGGCCGGGTCGGTTTGCGCGACAGCGGCCATCAACGATTCAGTGGCCAGGCCGTCGTGTATGGATTGATCTGCGATGCGTGGCAGCAGGTGCATGACTCCGTAGTTGGTCATGGCGGCATTCGAGGCGATGTTCTCGGCCAGTTCCATCGCTTTGGCTATGCCTTGGCCGACTCCAACAGAGTAGTGCGAAATGCCGGCTTGGTGGCCTTCTTGAGCGCTAAGCACGCGCCCGGTAAGCATCATGTCGGTCATGCGCGAGACCCCGATAAGGCGGGTGATACGCACCGACCCGCCACCGCCAACAAACAGGCCGCGTTTGCCTTCGGGCAGGGCATAAAAACTGGATTCTTCGGCCACCCGCACGTGTGCCGCCGAAGCCAGCTCGAGGCCTCCGCCCACGACCGCGCCGTGCAATACAGCAATGACGGGTGCGCGGCCGAACTGTATCTGTTCGAAGGCCGCATGCCAGCCGCGCGAGTGCATCACTGATTCGGGCACCGTATGGGCGGAAACCTCGGACAGGTCAAGCCCGGCGCAAAAATGCTCGCCAATGCCGTACAGCACAATGGCCTTTACCGTTTCCGGCATGGACTCGAAACATTGCTTTATGGCGTTGACGAGGTCGTCGTTGATCGCGTTGCGCTTTTCAGGTCGATTGATACCCACCTGGGCGATGGAACCGACGTATTTGACGTTAAGTAAAGGAGATTGGTCGGACTGACTCATGGGGGAAGGCTCTCGAATAATAGTTATAAAACATAACTGTTATTTATTATAAATAAAATCGAGCGCGCTGCAACTAGGGGGAAGCCAGGAGGTTGGTAACAAAAACGGACCAGAGCGTTCACTGTGCCGGGTGCTCACCACGCTGCTCCTGTTGCAGGCCGGCTATGTTTATATGCCCTAAGTGCCGGATGGTCGGGTCGAGGGATTGGCCGCCATTAGTGGTGGTCCATGGCCCAAGCTCACTTCCCGATACAAAAACTCGAAAAAATCTCCCCCAGGAGATCGTCGCTTGTAAATTGGCCTGTGATCGCAGACAGGTCTTCGTGTGCCAGCCTTAGTTCCTCGGCGAACAAGTCCAGTACGTTATCGCTGTGGCTGGCGTGTTCGTCGGCTGCGTCCAGGTGTTCGGCGGCGCTGCGCAGGGCGACGAGGTGGCGTTCGCGGGCCAGCCAGGGAGACTCGGCGCCGGGGTTCCAGCCGGCGATGTCAAGCAGCTTGCCGCGAAGGTCGTCGAGGCCGGCGCCGGTCTTGGCGGAGATTCCCAATACCGCGACTGCGAATTCGCTTTGAACCGGAGAGCCGGTATCCCGCGCAGCGCGTGCGTGGCTGCTCTTGACGTTTAGGGCTCCATCATCCGCAGCCTCTGGAGATGTTGATTCCTTCCACGTTGTCTTTGTGGATGCCGCCCCTGCCAATGCCGTTTCGGGCAACGAGACGCCGCCTTTGCCGCCGTGTGTTCCCTGGGATATGTCCGGTGCTGCCAGCAGATCGATCTTGTTATGTACCTCGAGCACCGGCGTTCGCGCCGGCAAGCGCTGCTTGATGGCTTCGTCCAGCTCGCCCGCCGGGTCGCGGGCATCCTTCAAGTGAATGATGACGTTGGCTTTTTCGATTTCGGCCCAGGTGCGGGCGATGCCTATGCTTTCCACGGTGTCGTCGGTTTCGCGCAGGCCGGCGGTATCGACGATGTGCAGCGGCACGCCGTCAATATGTATTTGCTGCACGACCTTATCGCGAGTGGTGCCGGCGATGGGGGTGACGATGGCCACCTCGTCGCCCGCCAGGGCGTTGAGCAGGCTGGACTTTCCGACGTTGGGCTGGCCGGCCAGCACGACATGCAGGCCTTCGCGCAGGATCATGCCTTGGCGCGCCTGTCGAACGAGTTCGGCCAGGTGTTCGCGTATGTCGGTCAGGGTGTCGCGGGCCTGGTATTTTTCGAGGAAGTCGATTTCCTCTTCGGGAAAATCCAGCGTGGCTTCGACCAGCATGCGCAGGTGGATGATGCGGTCGTTAAGCTGATTGACCCGCTCTGAGAACGCGCCGCTTAACGAGGCCATGGCGCTGCGCGCGGCGGCTTCGGACGAGGCGTCGATCAGGTCGGCGACGGCTTCTGCCTGCGCCAGGTCTAGGCGCTCGTTCAGGAAGGCGCGCTGGGTGAACTCGCCTGGCTGGGCATGGCGCAGGCCAAATTTGCGGCCGACTTGCAGGCAGTGTTCCAGCAGGCGGCGTAGAACGGCCGGGCCGCCGTGGCCTTGCAGTTCAAGCACGTCTTCGCCGGTATATGAGTGGGGCGCCGGAAAGAACAGGACTATGCCGGCGTCGATGGCCTGACCCTGGGCATCGTTGAACGGCAGGTAGTGAGCATGGCGGGGGGCAAGGGGCGCGTCGAACAGGCGTTCTACGATGGGCGTCAGGTCGGGGCCCGAGATGCGGACGATGCCGATGCCGCCGCGACCGGGGGCGGTGGCGATGGCTGCGATGGGTTGTTGCGAGGAAGCGGCCATGAATGAAAATAGAGAGGTTGGTCGTGGATGCACGAGTGGGGCATCGATTTGGTTGCTATTCATCCAGCGTGCCTGTCACTGTCTGAGGCTCCCTCAATGATGCCATATCGTTGGCAAAGGGAATTGGCAAAATCGAAGAGTGGCCGTGCAAACCCGGAGTTTATTCGCGTTCCATGTTTTCTTATGGATGCGATATTCAGAGGCCGTCTCCTTGAACGAGAGATAGAGCGCCAAAATGACAAGGGACACATCTTGTGGATGTGTCCCTTGCAGGCGTCATGGCGCTGAGTAGGCGCCGCAAAGCTATTGGGCGTCGTTCGGTCAGCCCTTACCGGCGGCGCGGACCAGGCCGCGCCACGTGGCCGAAGGAGGCTGAACAGCCGCCGGCCATCAGCCCAGCTTCTTGATGGCCGCCGCCACACCCGCGCCATAAGCGGGGTCGGCTTGCGCGCAGTGGTCGATGTGGCGCTGCTGGATTTCGGAAGTAACGCCTTGAATCGCGCGGGCCGTGTTGTCGAACAGAGCTTGTTTCTGTTCGTCGTTCATGAGGCGGAACAGATTGCCCGGCTGCGAGAAGTAGTCGGTGTCCGTGCGGTGGTCCCAGCGGTCGGCTGCGCCATTGATTGCCAGAGGCGGCTCGCGGAAATCCGGCTGTTCTTGCCACTCGCCCTGTGCATTGGGCTCGTTGGCGGTGAGGCCGCCGTGGTTGCCGTCCACCCGCATGGCGCCGTCGCGGTGAAAGCTGTGAAAGGGGCACTTGGGCGCATTGACCGGAATCTGGTGGTGGTTGACACCCAGGCGGTAGCGCTGGGCATCGCCGTACGAGAACAGGCGGGCCTGCAGCATGCGGTCGGGCGAGAAACTGATGCCCGGCACCACGTTGGCCGGTGTGAACGCGGCTTGTTCGATTTCGGCAAAGAAGTTTTCCGGATTGCGGTTGAGCTCGAGCACGCCGTATTCGATGAGCGGGTAGTCGCCGTGCGGCCAGACCTTGGTCAGGTCGAAGGGGTTCAGGTGATAGGTTTCGGCGTCCTTCTCGGGCATGATCTGGATGTAGGCCGTCCAGCGCGGGAAATTTCCCGCCTCGATGGATTCGTACAGGTCGCGGTGCGAGCTTTCGCGGTCCCGGCCCACGACTTCACATGCCTCGGCGTCGGTGTAGTTCTTGATGCCTTGCTGGGTCTTGAAGGTGAATTTCACCCAGAAGCGCTCGTTGTCGGCGTTGATGAAGCTGTAGGTGTGGCTGCCGAACAGGTGCATGTTGCGAAAGCCGACCGGAATGCCGCGGTCGCTCATGATGATGGTGACCTGGTGCAGGGCTTCGGGCAGGCCGGTCCAGAACTCCCAGTTGTTCTGGGCGCTGCGCATGCCGGTGCGGGGGTCGCGTTTGACGGCATGGTTCAGGTCGGGGAACTTGAGCGGATCGCGGAAAAAGAAAACAGGCGTATTGTTGCCGACCAGGTCCCAGTTACCCTCTTCGGTATAGAACTTCATGGCGACGCCGCGAATATCGCGCTCTGCATCGGCTGCGCCGCGCTCGCCGGCAACGGTCGAAAAACGCATCAGTACGGGGGTTTGCTTGCCCACCTCGGAAAACACCTTCGCACGGGTGTACTGGGTGATGTCATGGGTAACGGTAAAAGTACCGTGCGCGCCGGCGCCCTTGGCATGCATGCGGCGCTCGGGAATAACCTCACGATTGAAGTGGGCCTGCTTTTCGAGCAACCACACGTCTTCCAGCAATACAGGTCCGCGAGGCCCGGCTGTCAGGGAATTCTGGTTATCGGGTACGGGTGCGCCCGCGGCGGTGGTAAGTTTTTTCATCTTGTCTTTCCTCTTGTGTTGCATCGCCCCACGGCTTGCAAAGTGACGATATCCGGTTTTGGAAATCTCTTTGTCCTTGTGAACAAAAGCTACCGGATATGATTCGAGTATATCGACGCCAGAGGTAAAGATAAAATTGATTGATTAAAACACCGTGATAGTGAATAACTATAAATCACGGGGGTCGGACTTCAGCCGGCCCGGCCGGCTGAAGCCTATCGTGGATTGCTTATCGCTTGGCGGCCTTGGTTTCTTTATCCAGCTTATGCATGATGTAGCGCTGCTGGGCGATCGACACAGCGTTGTTCACGCACCAGTACAACACCAGGCCGGCGGGGAAGAAGAACATCATTCCGCCGAACACCAGCGGCATGATCATCATGATGCGCGCCTGCATGGGGTCGGGGGGCGTGGGGTTGAGCTTGATCTGCAGGAACATGGTGCCCATCATGATGGCGGGCAAAATAAACCAGTGGTCAGGCGCGGCCAAGTCTTGAATCCAGAGTATCCAGGGGGCGCCGCGCATTTCGACGCTGCCCAGCAGCACCCAGTACAGGGCGATGAACACTGGAATCTGCACCACCATGGGCAAGCAGCCGCCCAACGGGTTGATCTTCTCGGTTCGGTACATTTCCATCATGGCGGCGTTGAGCTTGGCCCGGTCGTCGCCGAATTTTTCACGCAGCGCCTGCAAGCGGGGGGTAACCTGCTTCATCTTTGCCATGGACCGATAGCTGGCCGCCGACAGCGGGTAGAACACCAGCTTGATCAGCAACGTGAGCACCACGATGGTCCAGCCCCAGTTACCCAGGAAGCCGTGAATCCAGGTCATCAGCTTGAATAGCGGCTTGGAAATGATGGTAAGGAAGCCGTAGTCGACAACGACATCCAGGCCGGGCGCAACTTCTTGCATGGCCTGCTGATCTTGGGGGCCCAGCCACAGGGTGGAATCGATGGCCTGATGCTCGCCGGGCTGTATGGAACCGATAGGCTGAATGGTACGCACCGAATACAGGTTGTCGGCCACGCGCAGCACTTCGTTGTGGCGAACACGGTTCTCGACCGGAACCCAGGCGCTGGCGAAATAATGCTGCACGATGGCTATCCAGCCGTCGTCCGCCTGCTTGATATACGACGCTTTGTTCTTGTCGATGTCCGAGAACTTGACCTTTTGGTACTTTTCTTCGCTGCTGTACAGCGAGGGTCCGGTAAAGGTGTTGTAGAAGAACGAGGTATTGGGAGGGTCATTGCCGTCGCGCGTCAGCTGCAGATAAACCGAGGGCGAAATGGGGCCGTCGCCGGTGTTGTATACGTCGTGACGCACGTTGATATCGTAGCGGCCGCGGTGCAGGGTGTAGGTTTTAATTACCCGGGCGCCGTCTGCTTCAGCCTCGAACACGACATTCAGCGTGTCGCCCGTAAGCGATCTTTCGGTGGATGTTAGCTGGAACGGGCTCAGGTGGGTGGGAAAGCTTTGTCCCTGAGGCGCACCGACAATGCCGGTTTGAGCAAGATAGGTCGAACCGGCTTGGTTGTTAAGCAGCACCATCGGTTGAGAGGCGTCTTCTTCTGCGCCGAACTTGATCAGCTCGGCTCGCACCAATTGGGCTCCTTGTGTGTCGAAGACCAGGTTGTAGACGTCTGTGCTGATGGGGATTTGTTCGGATTCGGCCGCGGCGGCCTGCTGTACAGGAGCCTGAGGCGCGGTGGGCGCATCGGTGGCGGCGGCGGGAACACCTGTCGGCACATCCGCGGGTGTCTCGGCCGGCTCGGAGCCGTTGGAGCTTGCTTGCTGCGTGCTTTGCGGTTTGCCGCCAAATAGCGAAGGCTGGCCGCTATATATCTGCCAGTTGTTCCACAGCAGTAGCAACGAGAAAGAGAAAATCATCCAAAGGATGGTGCGTCGGATATCCATAGCGCCTGTAAGAGAAGTTCAAGCGGAGCAAAAGCTCGTTAGTTTAACGTAGGCCAGCTTAAAAAGCGTTGACGCCTTTTCTGGCGGGCCCGCTCACCAGGATGTGGCTTAGCGGCGCCGATGATCGGCGCCGGGTACCGGGTCGCATCCGCCGGGCGCCCAGGGGTGGCAGCGGGCCAGGCGTCGCACCGCCAGCCAAAGGCCTTTGAGCGCGCCATGTGTTTCAATAGCTTCTATCGCATAGACCGAGCAAGTGGGTGTAAAGCGGCAGTTGTGTCCTACCCACGGGCTAAGAAAATACCTATAAAAGCGTATGGGGGCGATGAGCAGGGCCTTGATCATGGCGCCTGCATTTTATCGAGCAGCGTGTCAACCTCGGCCCGAAGCTGTTTCTTGAGCTGCGTCAGCGACGTGGCCGCCACCGGGCTGTGAAGGCGGAATACGAAATCACGGGGCGGCAATAACGATCCCCGCTGCCGGAAAGCTTCTCGTATGACCCGCTTGATGGTGTTGCGCGTTACCGCTCTTGCGGCAAACCGCTTTGCGATGATCATGCCGAGTCGTGCCTGGGCGTCGGCTTCCGGGTGTTCGCGAGGCGTCGATACAACGAGCAACGCCCCTCGC
>NZ_JBIQLE010000045.1:0-19342 GCF_044464525.1 Pusillimonas sp. | reverse complement strand
CCCCAAAGCCCCTGCATCTTGCCGATGCAGGGGCTTTGCCTTTTGGGGGCCGAGCGCGAGCAGATGGTTGGTACTTGGGCGGTCTGGAACGTCTTCACTCAAGTTGTATCAGCGTCATGCTGTCGGTGCCGCCGTCGCTGTCGAGGACGCGCCCGCGGGTCAGAATGGCCCAATCGCCTGCATTGAGAAGCCCTCGGTGGCGCAGCGCGCCCAGCGCCACGCTGCGCAGTTCGGCGGGCGGCTGGGTGGCCGGGTCGAATGGCATGGCGTACACGCCCCGAAACAGCGCCACGCGACGCTGAGTGGCCGCGTGGCGGGTGAAGCAGTAGATGGGCACGCCCGAACGGATACGCGACATGATCAAAGGCGTATGGCCGCTTTCAGTCAGGCTGATGATGGCCTTGATGCCAGGAAAGTGATTGGCCGCATACATGGCCGACAGAGCGATCGTTTCGTCACATCGGCTGAACACCTCGCCCACCCGGTGTTGGGACCGGGTCGTACCAGGTTCTTGCTCGGCTCCGACGCAAACTCGCGCCATGGCGGTCACCGCCTCGATAGGGTACTGGCCTGACGCGCTTTCAGCCGACAACATCACGGCGTCGGTGTAGTCAAGTACGGCATTGGCGACGTCGGACACTTCGGCGCGGGTGGGCACCGGGCTGCTGATCATGGATTCCATCATCTGGGTTGCCGTGATAACCAATTTATTATGCGTACGGGCGTGCAGGATGATGCGTTTTTGAATGCCCGCCAGGCGTGCGTCTCCGATTTCGACGCCCAGGTCGCCGCGGGCCACCATTACGCCATCGCTTGCATGAATGAGTTGATCAAGAGCGTCGTCGTCGGCAACGGCCTCCGCACGTTCGATTTTTGCGATGATCCAGGCCTGGCTGCCTGCCTCGCGCACCAGCTCTCGGGCCTGATGGATGTCGCGGCCGTAGCGGGGAAAGGAAACCGCTACATAGTCGACTCCGATTTCGGCCATTACTTTTATGTCTGTTTGGTCTTTTTGGGTGAGACTGTCGGCGGATATTCCGCCTCCGCGACGATTGATACCCTTGTTGTCCGATAGCGGGCCGCCTTGTTCGACGATGGTGTGGACCGCCTGATGGTCGACACTTTGCACGCGCAGAACCACCTTGCCATCGTCCAACAGCAGCTCGTCGTCTGATGCGCAGTCTTGCACCAGGCTTGGATAGTCTATGCCGACGATACGTTCATCACCTTCGTGCGGCGGATGGGCGTTGCTTAAAGTGAAAGCCTGGCCCGCTTTGAGCAAGATTGTATTATTGCGGAACCGGGCGATACGGATCTTGGGCCCCTGCAGGTCGCCCATGACGGCGACGTAGCGTTCGTGCTTAGCGGCCAGCGCGCGTACTTGGCGCACACGCTCGCGATGATCATCGGCTGTGCCGTGCGAGAAGTTCAAGCGGGCAACGTCCATGCCCGCAAGTATCAATCGTTCGATGATGTCGTCGCTTGAACTTGCCGGCCCCAGCGTGGCAACGATTTTGGTGCGGCGTTTGAGCATGCGTTACCTCCGGCAGTGCGCATTCGCAGGCGCGATGGCAAGGTTGATTGACCATAATAGCTCAAGCATTGTCCGCTTATGCCGTTCCACCCGTACAGCGTGAAACTTCGGCGGGTGGCCGTGTTTTTCTTGCAGCGCGTGTTCGGCGAGAATTAACCTGACCGGACAAGATAATTGACTGTTGAACAGCGCGGGGGTGCGAGACGCTCACCGTGCCGGCCCGCACGCCCTTATCAAAAAAAAATTGAAAAATTTCTTGGACAAGAGACTTCGTCCGGATAATATCAATGCATTCAGAATCAGTTGGGTGGAGAATGCATGGAGGCAGAATCGTTGCATCGGGGTCGTTTGGTCGACCATATACAGTTGGTGGTACGCAGCCTTCCGGCCAGCAAACGCTTTTATTCCGCGGTGCTGGAGGTGCTTGGGGTGCCGCTAGGTGGAGAAGGTGAGGGTTTCTTTTGGGCCGATGAACTGGTTATCAGCGCGGTGGATAGCGAAGCGGCAGAGGGAAAGCTTACCGGCCGCTGCCATGTGGCATTTCAGGCAAAAGACAAGGCCATGGTCGATGCTTTTTACACGGCGGCCATGGCGAACGGCGGCACCGGCAACGGGGAACCCGGATATCGCCCGTATCATCCCGACTACTACGGCGCCTTTGTGCTGGATCCGGACGGCAACAACATTGAAGTTGTTTATCATGGGCCCGCCCGGCGCAGCGCACCGTCCGTTGAAATCACTTTTTGAGCCATGTGACCGCCGCAAGCACGGTGGTGGCGCTTTCCAAATTCCAGTGGCCGCCTTGATCTATGAACCGAAGGATCAAGCATTAAAGCTTGATGCCGGCCCGTTTCAGCAATCTAGCGGTCTCATATAGAGGCAGGCCGACCACGGCGGTGTAGCTGCCCCGGATATATTCGACAAAGGCGGCGGCCCGGCCTTGTATGCCATATGCACCCGCTTTGCCCATGGGTTCGCCGCTGGCGCAGTAAACGCTTATTTGTTCTTCCGTAAGATCTGCGAACTTTACCTCTGTGCGCGAGACGTCATCGTAAAGTTTGTCAGGAGTGCCGGGAGAACCCGGCACGGCCACAACGATGGCGGTGTGCACCTCGTGGCGCGTGCCCGACAAACGGCGCAGCATGTTAGCGGCATCGGCTGTGTCAACGGGCTTGCCCAGGATATCATCGCCGAGTATTACCGTAGTGTCAGCCGTCAACAGTGCTTTTAAAGGCCGCCGCTGATCGGAACGCGGCCACGCAGGCTCTGCCGCGTCCACATCTCGTCCCAGCCAATGCAGCGCCCGCAGCGCTTTCTCATGGGCGGTGCGCAGTACATAATCATGGGGTGTTTCTTGGGACAGGCGGGGTTCATCCTCGCCGGGCGGTGAAGGGACATGCAGCACCTCGTGCAAGATGCCGGCCTGACAAAGCAGCTCGTGACGGCGGGGGCTAGCGGAAGCAAGGTAGATCATTCAGGCGCGATGGTAAGGGTGGTTGACCATAATAGCCCAGGCGCGATAGAGCTGTTCGGCCAGTACGACGCGCACCATGGGATGCGGAAGCGTCAAAGATGAGAGCCTCAACAGGCTGTGGCAGCTTTTTTTCAGTTGGGCGTCGAGGCCGTCCGGGCCGCCCACCAGAAATGCCACGTCGCGCCCTTGGCCGCGCCACTGCTCCAGTTCGGCAGACAGCTTTTGGGTGGTCAGATCACGGCCACGTTCATCCAAGGCGATGCGCAGGGCGCCGGATGGCATGGCGGCCTCGATACGACGGGCCTCTGCCTGCATCATCTGAACCGGTGTCTTGCCGCCACTACGCGGTTCGGGCTTGATTTCGCGCAACTCGAGCGCACAGTCGGCGGGCAGGCGTCGCGCGTAGTCCGCCCAGGCCTGCTCGACCCAATCGGGCATTCGATGGCCGACGGCGACGACGAACAGTTTCATGGGCCGCCTACGAGTTGAATTTAAAAAAAGCCCTAATCATTGGGTCCGAAGGAGTCGTCGAGGTCGAACGTGTGAGGCGAGGCCGGTTGCGTTGATTGAGGCAAAAGTTTCACGCGAACGGGCTTGTCGCCCCAGACTTCTTCAAGGTTGTAGTATTGCCGGATGCTTGGCTGCATGCAGTGCACGACAATGTCGCCCAAGTCGAGCAACACCCATTCGCCTGTGTCTTGGCCCTCGTAGGCGACGATGGGGATTTTGCTGCGTTTTGCGCTATCGGCCACGCTTTCGGCCAGCGCCCGCGTCTGGCGGTTGGATGCGCCGCTGGCAATGACGACACGATCGAAAAGGCTGGTGATATGCGTGGTGTTGAACACCTTGATGTCTTGAGCCTTGACGTCTTCGAGAGCGTCGATGACCAGTCGTTGCAGTTTTTGTATATCCATGGTTTGACTATAACTTGATAAGCGGCGATTTAGGAAACGGTGTCTCGATATAGGCCATGACGCTCGATATATCGGGCGACTTCCGGGTCGAGCAAGCCCTGGGTAGAGGCGCCTTGCGCCAGACGCCGGCGTATGTCGGATGCGGAAATGGGCATGGGCGTAAAAGGAATTTGCAGCAACGGCCTACCCAGTTCCGACAGATGGGCTTGCAGCTTGGCCGGGGCGGTGGCTGCGGCCCCAGGCCTTTGTGCCACGGCAAGCCGTACAAGGCGGGAGATGTCACGCCAGCCGTGCCATGTGTGGAAATTCTCCAACTGGTCGGCCCCCAGGATCCAGACATATTCCGCACCGGCCGGCAATTCGCGCACGGTGTCCAGGGTGTAGGTTTTGCCTTCGCGCTGGATTTCCGCGGCATTGGCTTCCAAAGAAGGCTCTCCCTGGATGGCCAGTTCCAGCATGGCCAGGCGATGTGCGGCAGACGCAGCCAAGGCGCCGCGTTGCCAGGGCTCGCCCGCCGGTATCAATTGAACCTGGTCAAGCGCCAGTTCGGCCAGGGCCGCTTTGGCGAGCGCCACGTGAGCCAAATGCACGGGGTCGAAGCTGCCGCCCAGCAGACCGATGACGCTCAAAGCCATTCGCGCGGACGCAGGTAATCGTACAGCGCGGCTTCCGGCGTATCGGGCTCGGGCCGCCAGTCGTAGCGCCACGCTGCCTGAGGCGGCATGGACAGCAGGATGGATTCGGTGCGGCCGCCCGATTGCAGGCCGAACAAAGTGCCCCGGTCGAAGACCAGGTTGAACTCGACATAGCGACCGCGCCGATAGGCCTGGAAGTCGCGCTCTCGTTCGCCGTAAGGAAGTTCGCGGCGCTTCTCGACAATAGGCATGTATGCGGGCAGAAAACAGTCTCCGACTGAACGGGTAAGGTCGAAGCTTTCGTCGAACCCCTCCTGGTTGAGATCGTCGAAGAACAGGCCGCCGACACCACGGGTTTCATTGCGATGTTTCAAGAAAAAATACTGATCGCACCACTTTTTATAGGCGGGGTACTTATCGTCTCCGAAGGGCGCGACGGCGTCCCGACATACCTGATGAAAGTGGCGCACGTCTTCCTCGAAGGGATAGTAGGGCGTCAGGTCCAGCCCTCCGCCGAACCAGAATACGTCTTCGCCCTTGCGGTCTTCGGGTGCGCGCGCTACGAAAAGGCGAACGTTCATGTGGGTGGTGGGAACGTAGGGGTTGCGTGGATGCAGCACCATGGAGACTCCCATGGCTTCCCAGTGGCGTCCGGCCAAGTCGGGCCGGTGGGCGCTGGCCGAGGGCGGTAGTGCGCGGCCTTGCACATGACTGAACAATACGCCGGCGCGTTCGAAGAGGGCCCCCCCTTCGAGCAGGCGAGATAAACCGCCGCCGCCTTCTTCACGCGTCCAGCTATCGGAGCGGAATGATGCGCCGTCGGCCTCTTCGAGCGCTTTCACGATGCGCGATTGCAGGCTGGTGAAGTAGTCATAGGCCAGGGAAATGGGGACGGACATATTGGCTTCCTTACACGTTCGGCAGTCGGTCGGGTGGGTCAGTTGGACTGGGGCAGCGCGCGCCACCCAATGTCGCGGCGATATTGGCCGCCGTCAAAGCGTATCTGTTGGACGGCGCTGTAGGCGGTGTCTTGGGCGCGCTTGACCGAGTCGCCCAGCGCCGTGACGCACAATACCCGTCCGCCGGACGTATGGAGCGAGCCATCCTCTTGAAGCGTCGTTCCCGCGTGGAAGACCACGCATTCTTCCGTGTTGTCAGGGATTGAGGTGATGACGTCTCCGGTGCGTGGCGCTTGCGGATAGCCCGCCGAGGCCATGACAACGCCCAGGGCTGTGCGGGGGTCCCAGTCGAGCTCAGCCTCTTCGAGCGTGCCGTTGACTGCATGTTCGAAAACGGTGGCCAGGTCGCCCTTGGCACGCATCAGGATAGGTTGGGTTTCGGGGTCGCCCATGCGGCAGTTGAATTCCAGCACCTTGAGAGGCCGGCTGGCATCGGGGCCCTCGCCGATCATGAGGCCCGCGTACAGAAAACCGGTGTAGGGGCGGCCGTCTTTTGCCATGCCTTGCAGGGTGGGGTGAATGACTTCGCGCATAATGCGGTCATGCAGCGCCGGTGTGATGACGGGAGCCGGCGAATAAGCCCCCATGCCGCCCGTGTTGGGGCCTTGGTCATTGTCCTGCAGGCGCTTGTGGTCTTGACTGGTGGCCAGAACCAGAACCTGGCGCCGGTCGCACATGACGATGAAGCTGGCTTCTTCGCCTTGCAGGCATTCTTCGATGACGACGCGGGCGCCCGCGTCTCCCAAGCCGGCGTCGCACAACATATTGTCGATGGCGGCCAGGGCCTCGGCTTCCGTGGTGGCCACCACCACGCCCTTGCCGGCCGCCAGGCCGTCGGCCTTGACGACGATGGGCGCGCCTTGCTCGCGGATGTAGCGCTTGGCCTCGTCGGGGTCGGTGAACGTCTGGTATGCGGCGGTGGGAATATCGTGCCGCACCATGAAGGCCTTGGCATAGTCCTTCGAGCTTTCGAGCTGGGCAGCGTCTTTTGTTGGCCCGAATATTTTCAGGCCCGCTGCCAGGAAGGCGTCAACCACGCCGGCGGCCAGGGGCGCTTCGGGGCCTACCACCGTATAAGTGATGTTTTCCCGGCGGGCGAAGTCGACGAGTTCGTCTGTGGTGGTCAGGGCGACGTTTTCAAGACGTTCGGCCAGAGCGGTGCCGCCGTTGCCAGGCGCCACGAACACCTTTTGAACACGCGGAGATTGTGCCAGGCGCCAGGCCAGCGCATGTTCGCGGCCGCCGCCGCCGATGACGAGAAGTTTCATGTGATGGAAGCTCAAAATGACGCTGCGCGACGTGCCGTCCCGGCACGCACATTACCAGCGAATTATGGAAAAGCGTAATGCAAAAAGACCGATGAGCGCCATAGCGTTTTCCAGCATGACACCCATCGGCCACACGGTTTTTAGGCTGACTCGTCGAAGACGGCTGTAGTGTAGACCTCTTGGACGTCGTCCAGCCCCTCGAGCACTTCCAGCATCTTTTGCATTTTTTCGGCGTCGTCGTCGGAAAGCTCGGTCTCGTTCATGGCCTTCATGGTGACGGCCTGAACCTCGGGCGCCAGCTCTGCAGCCTCGAACGCAGCCTTTACCGCGGCGTAGTCAGAGGGCGGGCAAATGACTTCGATGACGCCTTCGTCGTCTGTCAGCACGTCTTCGGCGCCGGCTTCAAGACCGACTTCCATGACTTGTTCTTCAGAGGTGCCGGGCGCGAATATGAACTGGCCGCAATGCTTGAACATGAAGGCTACAGAGCCGTCCTGACCGAGGTTGCCGCCGTGCTTGGAGAAGGCGTGGCGCACTTCGGCCACTGTACGCATGCGGTTGTCGGTCATGCAGTCGACCATGACGGCCGCGCCGCCGGCGCCGTACCCTTCGTAGCGGATCTCTTCGTAGTTGTCGCCATCGGCGTCGCCGGCTCCGCGAGTGATGGCCCGTTGGATGTTGTCCTTGGGCATGTTGGCCGCGGTGGCTTTGTCCCAAGCGAGGCGCAGGCGCGGGTTGCTTTCTGGATCGGGGCCGGCTTCGCGGGCCGCGACGGTGATTTCGCGAATGATTTTAGTCCAGAGCTTGCCCCGTTTTGCGTCTTGGCGACCTTTCCGATGCTGGATGTTCGCCCATTTACTGTGACCAGCCATAGTTTCAACGACTCAATGTAAATATATAAATACTGAAGATAAAAGGGGATTTTAACGCGTGCGCCGTTATGATGCCGGAATTACACTATGGCTGCCGTCCCGAGCATATGGAATAGGTAAGAAAAATGGCTGATCCAATCATAGTTGCTGAAAGCGCCCAGGGGCCAATTGCGATGCTGCCCCGGCTTGCCAATCGCCACGGCTGCATCACCGGGGCCACCGGAACCGGCAAAACCGTCACCCTGCAGGTATTGGCCGAATCGTTCTCCCGGATGGGCACGCCGGTGTTCATGGCCGACGTCAAGGGAGACCTCAGCGGCATGTCGCAAGCCGCACAGAACAGCCCCAAATTGCAAGAGCGCCTCGATAAGCTGGGTCTGCCCGAACCCGCCTGGGGAGCGTGCCCGGTTGCCTTTTGGGATGTCTTCGGCGAGCAGGGCCATCCGGTGCGTGCCACCATCTCGGACATGGGCCCCTTGCTGCTGGCCCGCATGCTCGAACTTAACGACACGCAAGAGGGCGTGTTGAATATCGTGTTCAGCGTGGCCGACGACGAGGGCATGCTGCTGCTTGACATGAAAGACCTGCGCGCCATGTTGCAGCACGTGGCCGAGCGGGCCTCCGAGCTTCGCCCGCGTTACGGCAACGTCTCTGCCGCGTCGGTGGGCGCCATACAGCGCAGCCTGCTTCGTCTGGAGTCTCAGGGCGCCGGGCTATTCTTCGGCGAGCCCATGCTCGACGTGCACGATCTGCTTCGGGTGAATGCCCATGGACAGGGCATGGTGAATATCCTCGCTGCGGACAAGCTCATGCAGGCTCCGCGCCTTTATGCGGTGTTTCTACTGTGGATGCTGGCCGACATCTATGAGACCCTGCCCGAGGTGGGCGACCTGGATCATCCAAAACTGGTGTTTTTCTTTGACGAGGCGCATCTGGTCTTCAGCGATGCGCCCAAGGCGTTGCTGGAGAAGGTCGAGCAGGTCGTCCGGCTGATCAGATCCAAAGGGGTGGGTGTGTATTTTGTCACACAGAACCCGGCCGATATTCCCGACACTGTACTGGGGCAGTTGGGCAACCGGGTGCAGCATGCTTTGCGCGCTTTTACTCCGCGAGACCAAAAAGCGGTAAAGGTGGCGGCCGAGACCATGCGCCCCAATCCCAACCTCGACATCACGGCCGCCATCACCGAGCTGGGTGTTGGTGAGGCGCTGGTTTCCATGCTGGACGAAAAAGGCCGTCCTGGCGTGACTCAACGCGGCTGGATGGTGGCGCCTGGCAGCCGCATGGGGCCGGCCACCGATGCTGAAAGACAGGCAGTTCGGCAAGCGTCGCTATTGGGCGGAAAATACGAAAAAGCACTTGACCGGGAGTCGGCCTACGAGCTATTGCAAAAGCGGGCGGACGGCGATGCCGGACAGGCCGCTGAACAGGGCAAGCTTCCGTCGAAAGCCGGGCAACCGGCTCAAGACGACGGTGGCGTTGTGGGTGCGGTGCAGGATTTTCTATTCGGTTCGACCGGCCCGCGTGGTGGACGGCGCGAAGGCGCAGTACAGTCGGTGGCCAAGAGCATGATGCGCCAAGCCGCAAATAAACTGATTCGCGGCGTGCTGGGCTCATTGGTTTCCCGGCGCTAAGTTCGGCGGCCGACATTTGTTCTGGAGCACAACAATGAAAACAGAAGCAATATGCATCACGCGGCATGGCGGGCCCGAAGTCATGGAGCTGGTGTCCCAGTCGGTGCCAAAGGCGGGTGAAGGAGAGGTGACCATTGAGCAGAAGGCCATAGGGCTCAACTTCATTGACACCTACTTTCGCAGCGGCTTGTACCGTCATCCATTGCCGCATGGCCTGGGTTTTGAGGCTGCGGGCAAAGTAATAGCTGTGGGTCGGGGTGTGTCGCACCTTAAGGTCGGAGACCGGGTGGCCTATGCGCAAAGCCCGCTCGGCGCCTACGCCTGGATGCGCACCGTGCCCGCCTGGCAAGTGGTCAAACTGCCGCGCAATGTGGATTACGAATCGGCTGCCGCCATCATGCTCAAGGGTCTGACCGTGCAGTATTTGTTTCGCCAGACATATCGGCTGCAGGGCGGAGAAACCATCCTGTTTCACGCGGCGGCCGGCGGTGTGGGGCTTATCGCCTGCCAATGGGCCCGGGCGTTGGGCGTACGGCTGATCGGCACGGTTTCCAGCCCGGAAAAGGCTGAACTGGCGCGGCGGCACGGCGCCGCCGAGATCATAGATTATTCACGTGAAGATGTTGCCGCCCGCGTCATGGAGCTTACCGACGGACGGAAAGTACCGGTGGTTTACGACGGCGTCGGCAAAAGCACCTGGGAGGCTTCCCTTGACTGTCTGCAGCCCCGGGGGCTGATGATCAGTTACGGCAACGCGTCGGGCCCCGTCGACGGTGTCAATTTGGGCATTCTCGCGTCCAAGGGCTCTCTTTACCTGACACGGCCAACCTTGGGCGATTACATGGGCACCCAAGAAAAGCTGGCGGTGGCAGCCAAAGAGCTGTTCGAGCTGGTGGGAAAGGGTGAAATCAGCACGCAAATCGACCAGCGCTTTTCCTTGCAAGACGCCGGCAGCGCGCACGAGGCTCTGGTATCGCGCCGAACCACCGGCGCGACCGTACTATTGCCCGAATGGGAATAGGGCCCACAAAGAGGCCCGAGACCAGGCCCGCCGGGCCCGGTTGAAGGCTCGGTCAGTCTTCCTGGTGGTAGCGCTTTACGCGCTCGACTTCGTTTTTTGAACCCAGGATGACGCCGATGCGTTGGTGCAGGGCTTCCGGCTTGATGTCCAGTATGCGCTGCTCGCCATCCAGGGCCGCGCCGCCGGCCTGCTCGACGATGAAGGCCATGGGGTTGGCCTCGTACATCAGGCGCAGCTTGCCCTTCTTGCCCGAAGGGCGCTCGTCTCGCGGATACATGAAGATGCCGCCGCGCGTCATGATGCGATGCACGTCAGCCACCATCGATGCGATCCAGCGCATGTTGTAGTCTTTACCCAGCGGGCCTGTCGAGCCGGTCAGGCAGTCATCGATGTAGCGCTTGACCGGCGGCTCCCAGTGGCGCATGTTGGACGTATTGATGGCAAATTCGGCAGTGTCTTCGGGTACCGACAGGCTTTCTTCGGTAAGCAGCCAGCTTCCCATTTCCCGGTCGAGCGTGAAGGCCGCTACGCCATTGCCCAGGGTAAGCACCAGCACGCTTTGGGGTCCGTACACGGCATAGCCGGCTGCTACCTGTTGGCTGCCGGGCTGCAGGAAGTCGGATTCCTCGATGTCGCGGCCAGTGGCTTCTTCCGGTGCCTGCAGTACCGAGAAAATAGTGCCGATTGAAACGTTCACGTCAATGTTGGACGAACCGTCCAAGGGATCGAACAGCAACAGGTATTCACCTTTGGGATAGCGGTTTGGAATGCGGTGCAGGGTTTCCATTTCTTCCGAGGCCATGGCGGCAAGGTGGCCGCCCCACTCGTTGGCCTCGAGCAAAATTTCATTCGACAGCACGTCTAGCTTTTTCTGCACTTCGCCTTGCACGTTCTCGCTGTCGAGGCTGCCCAGTACGCCTCCTAGCGCGCCCTTGCTTACTGCGTGACCGATCGCCTTGCAGGCGCGCGCCACGGTTTCAATCAAGAGCCGCAGTTCGTTCGGCACGGTCTGATGGGCACGCTGTTGTTCTACCAGGTACTGAGAAAGCGTTTTGCGATTCAAGAGAGGCTCCTGTCAGATATTCAATGCTTTGGAGACGATCTCGGCGACGTTGCGCGAGAGCGGCTCGTGTTGTTGTATGCGTTGCAGCGCTTGACGCGCAGCCTCGCGGCTTTCGGGAATATAACGTGCCCAATTGTCAAAAGCACGCGCCAGTCTGGCGGCGATTTCAGGATTGAGGGCGTCGAGTGCGATTACTTGTTCGGCCCAGAATTGGTAGCCTTCGGGCCTATGAGCACCCAACATATTATTTACGCAGAACTGGAAAATAAGCGAGCGCGCCCGGTTGGGATTACGCAATGTGAAGGCGGGATGCAGCATGAGCGCACGGATGGTGTCGGTGCGGGTCGTTGCTGCGGTGGCCTGCAGGGCGAACCATCGGTCGATGACCAAAGGATCGTGCTGCCACTGTTCGTAGAAATGCTGCAGTGCTGTCGCAGCAGCCGAAGCGCCCAGGCTGGTCAAGGCGGAGAGGCCGCCCATGCGGTCGGTCATGTTGCGTGCCTGTTCGTATTGCGCTTTGGCCAGGGTTTCGACCTGGGGGTGGCTGCCCGCGGCCAGATAGGCCAGCGCGAGGTTCTTCAGCGCGCGGCGGCCCGAAGCCAGTGCGTCGGGACTATATTCTTCAGGCTCGGATGCGACGCATTGCCGATAGAGCTGCAGCCACAGATCGGCAAGGGCGCCGCCCAGGTGCGCCTTGAGGTCTTCGCGGGCCTGGGCGATGGCGAGCGGGTTCATGGGGTTGGTCTTTTCCAGCAAGACCTTGTTGGCCGGCAGAGTCAGCACGCGTGAGAGGTAAGCGTCGCTAAGGCTCGTGTCTTCGAGCAGCGCGCGCCAGGTTTCGACCAGCAGTGTTTCTGTGGGTATGTCGCCGCCCGATTCGGTCATGGCCAAAAGCTGACGGCCGGCAAGTTCTTGCCCCGCTTCCCAGCGTGCGAATGGATCGGTGTCGTGGCGAGCCAGCAAGGCCAACTCGGCATCGCTGCGTTCGTATTCGATGATGACGGGGGCTGAAAAGCCGCGTAGCAGCGAAGCTATGGGCCGCTCGGCGATGCCGGAGAAAGTCCAGGCCTGGACGGCTTCGCACAGGTCGAGGACGACTGTTTCCTGTTCGCGGCCTTCGTGATGCAGTGTCAGCGGCTTGCCGTCGCCATCGAGCAGGCCCAGGGCAAACGGAATATGCAACGGCAATTTCTCGAGGGCGGGGGCTTGCAGCTTTTCGATGCCGACCGGCGGGCAGTTCTGGCGTAGTGTGATGGTGCAGCGTTGCTGTTGGGCATCGTGCTCGATAGTGACGCTGACGCGCGGCGTGCCTGCCTGTGAGTACCAGCGCCGGAATACATCCAGCGATTTTCCGGGGTGGCGTGCCTGGTAGACGGAGTCCATGGCGTCGATGAAATCGTCGCAGGTAACGGCTTGCCCGTCGTGGCGGCGGAAGTACTCGCGCAGGCCTGCTTGAAAGCCGGCTTCGCCGAGCAGGGTGTGCTGCATGCGGATGACTTCCGCGCCTTTTTCATAGATGGTGGCGGTGTAGAAGTTGGTGATCTCTTGGTAGCTTTCAGGCCGTATTGGATGCGCCATGGGGCCCGCATCTTCAGGGAACTGGGCCACACGCAGGGCGGTGACGTCGTCGATGCGTTTAACCGCCCGGGCGCTGCGCGCTGCGTCTTCGGACAGGCCTCGAGCCATCATGTCGGCCGAGAACTCCTGGTCACGAAAGACCGTAAGGCCCTCTTTGAGCGATAGCTGGAACCAGTCACGGCAGGTTACCCGGTTGCCCGTCCAGTTATGGAAGTATTCGTGCCCGATCACGCTTTCAATGCCATGGTAACTGGCATCGGTGGCGGTGTCCGGGTCGGCCAGCACGTAAGAGGAATTGAAGATGTTGAGGCCCTTGTTTTCCATGGCCCCCATATTGAAGTCGCGCGCCGCCACCACCATGAAGCGGTCTAGATCGAGTTGAAGACCGAACCGTTGCTCGTCCCATTGCACCGAGCGGTGGAGGCAGTCGAGCGCCCAATGGGTCTTGTCGCGTGAACCCCTGTCGCTGTAGATTTGCAGGACGGCATCGCGGCCGGCGCCGGTGCGTATGGTGCGCTCGAGGCAGTCGAAATCGCCGGCCACCAGGGCGAACAAATAGCTGGGTTTGGGGTGGGGGTCTTCCCAGACGGCTTCGTGTCGGCCGTCGGCAAGGTCGCCGTTCGCTATCAGGTTGCCGTTCGAGAGCAGCAACGGATAGGTATTTTTGTCGCCGCGCAAGGTAACTGTATAGCGGGACATGACGTCAGGCCGGTCGGGAAACCAGGTGATGCGGCGGAAGCCCTCGGCCTCGCATTGTGTGAAAAGGCTTTCGCCCGAGACGTAGAGCCCCATCAGCGCGGAGTTGGCTGAAGGATGGCAGCGGCTTTCGATTTGTACGGTGAAGCGCGCACTTTTGGGAAAAAGCGTAAGCGTTTCGGCCTCAAGCCGATATTCGTCTGTATTCAAGCGCACGCCGTCGATGGCAATGGATATCAGGTCTAGTTCTTGCCCATCAAGCGACATCGGAGGCAGACCCTCGGCCTCGCGCTCAACCTCCAGTGTTGCGCGTACGGTCGTGTGTTCGGCATCAAGATCGAATTGCAGGCCCACGCGGGACAGATAATACGGATAGGGCCGGTAGTCGTGCCGTGAGATGGAAGGGGAAGTATCAGTGCGCATGGCTCAGTCGTGTGGGGTTCTCTTGAATACAATGTATTGTAGTGGTTGACTGATCACAGTGCGCCCACCCTGTGTGCAACCTTTTACGCTGGAATGAGTCTTAGATTTGTCAAGTTTTTCTCCCGCCGGGCTTTTTAGTGTTTGGAGTGAATTATGTCGCCTAGCAAAGTAAACGAAACCTCCGCCTGGCTGCGCATGCTTGCGGGCGTGCTGGGGTTAATGTTTCTGGTCGGTTGCGCGTCGACCCTGTCGGCGCGCGTAACGACCTTCCAGCAATGGCCCGCCGATGCCCAGGGGGCAAGTTATCGGGTCGTTCCTCCTGCCGGAGACCCTCTCGAGGTACAAACATTCTCCGACATGATACGGGCGGCCATCGGACGCACCGGCTTGGTCGAGGCTCAGGGCGAGCAGGCACGCTTTGAGGTGCACTATGAGTATGGCGTCACCACTTCCCAAGAATGGGTGCAGCGTTTCCATGACCCTTATTTTGATGGCTTCGGGCCTTGGGGCTGGGGTGGCTATTATGGTGGTTTCAGGGGTTGGGGAGGCGGAATTTATTACACGCCGAGTGTGGTGAATGTCCCGGTTCGCGTCGAAAACAATTCGCTCACCGTCACCATCAAGGATAATCAGCGCCAAGGCGCCCAAGTATATAAATCTACGGCAGTCAGCACCTCGGGCAGCTTGGTCGAGGTAATGCCCTATCTGGCTCGGGCGGTATTCGATGGTTTCCCGGGCAATAATGGGCAAGTCAGAAACATTACGTACGACTTACAACAATAAAGACGAAATACCTGCTTACTGCGCCTTTTTGGCGCCAGCCGGCTTGATCAGGAATTGTTCGCGGCTTTTACCCTCGGCTTCGGCGTCGGAAACCCAACGCGGCGCCTTGCCGCGGCCCGTCCAGGTTGCGCCGGTTTGAGGGTTTTTATATTTGGGTGGCACGGTGCGCTTGACAGCGCTGGCCGGGCGGGTAGTGCCGGTGCGTCCAGTTTTCTTCTTGTTATAGGCGGCGGTAATTTCCTCGGGGCTGATGTCGTACTCGCGCATCGAGCGGACGATGGATGCGATGACGGGGGTGCGCTGTTTGGCTTGAAGCGCTTGCGCTTGTTTTTGTAGGCGGGTGATTTCTTTCTGAATTTTTAACTGAAGTGCGGCGTAAGTGTCGCGCGTCATTATGTTTCCTTGCCTAATTCATTGATAATCGGGTTATATCGGTAAACGTTTTATTATTATGAGCCCGTATGTTAATGCAATTACATTCTTAATAAAAGTAAAAGCGCGGATATTGGGCTTTAGTCTTCATCCAAAGCTTATATATGCAACCGCTTGGATATTCTCGCATGCGCGTTGCGATGCCAATACTGATTATCGGCGGCGGCAAGCCGTCATTTCTGATCAAGTGCTCAATTCAAACAAAGTAAGTGCGAATACTGTAATGTCTTTGTTTTAGGCACATTCTTTATTGTTAGACCGGAAAATGGAAAACCCCAACAATACCGAAGATTTCTGCGTGGCAGCCGTACAAACTGTTTCGTCGACTGATCTTGACGATAACCTTGCCCAAGCCGGCAAGCTTATCCGGGATGCCGCCGGGCGCGGGGCCAAGCTTGTCCTGCTGCCCGAGTATTTCTGCCTGATGGGCAATCGCGATGAGGATAAGGTTGCATTGCGCGAGCGGCCTGGACAAGGCGTAATCCAGCAGTTCCTAAGCGAGACGGCAAAACAGCACAAACTATGGCTAATCGGCGGGACCGTACCGCTTGAAAGCCCTGATTCCGACCGCATCTATAACACGACGCTGGTCTACGATCCTCAAGGCTTGCAGGTGGCTCGCTACGACAAAATTCATCTTTTCGGCTTTCGCCGCGGTACAGAGGCCTATGACGAATCGCTGACCATCCGCCCCGGCGAGCCGCAGCCTCAGGTTTTCGAGGCGCCTTGTGGCAAAGTGGGCCTGTCCATCTGCTACGATTTGCGTTTCCCCGAGCTGTACAGGGCGTTTTCTGATGTTAGCCTTATTGTGGTGCCGGCCGCGTTTACCTATACGACAGGTTCTGCGCACTGGGAAACCCTTCTTAGGGCGCGGGCCATAGAAAACCAGTGCTACGTGCTGGCGGCCGCGCAAGGCGGCAAACACGAGAACGGGCGCCGTACCTGGGGACATTCGATGCTGATAGACCCTTGGGGCGAAGTGCTTGACTGCCTGCCCGAAGGACCCGGCCTGGCCATGGGGCGCCTCAGCCAAGCCAGGCTGGACGACACCAGGCAAGCTCTGCCGGCTCTGAAACACCGCACGCTTTAACCTCGCGTACACATTTAATTCTTACCTATATTTATGAACATAGCCGATCCCGCCATAAACGCTCTGGCAACCGCAAAGTCGGTGCTCCTCGACCCTTGGGGACTCACTGAAGCCGATATGGCGCGTGCCCTGGGCGAGATATTCACTCATAAGGTCGATTTTGCCGATCTTTACTTTCAGTACACTCGCAGCGAAGGCTGGAGCCTCGAAGAGGGCATCGTCAAGACCGGCAGTTTCTCCATTGGCCAAGGTGTGGGCGTGCGGGCCATCAGCGGTGAAAAAACCGCTTTTGCGTATTCCGACTCCCTGTCGCCTGACGCCTTGCTGTCATCCGCGAGAGCCGTGCGCAGCATTGCGCGCCATGGCGCCGGACGTCAGAAAGTCATTGCCGGCGCCGATGCTGCAAGCCACGATCTCTACCCGGCCATCGACCCTCTCAATACTTTGTCGGCGCCCGAAAAGGTGGCTCTGCTTGAGCGCCTCGAAGGCATGGCCCGGGCGGCCGATCCACACATCATCCAGGTGATGGCCAGTTTGGGCGCCGAATACGATGTTGTCCTGGTGGCCGGCAGCGACGGACGGCTCGCAGCCGACGTGCGGCCGCTGGTGCGCTTGTCGCTGACCGTCATCGCGGAAAGAAACGGACGCCGGGAAATGGGCCACGGAGGCGGAGGCGGGCGCAGCGGTCTGGCCTATTTCACCGACGATATCCTGCGTTCTTATGTTCGGCGCGCTACCCACGAGGCCCTCACCAACCTCGAGGCGCGTCCAGCGCCCGCAGGTGAAATGACGGTGGTGCTGGGTTCGGGCTGGCCAGGCATATTGCTGCACGAGGCGGTAGGGCATGGGCTCGAAGGAGATTTCAACCGTAAGGGCTCCAGCGTGTTCGCCGGGCGCATTGGCGAGCGCGTCGCGTCCAAGGGGGTAACCGTGGTCGATGACGGCACGCTGGCCGATCGCCGCGGCTCGCTTAACATCGACGACGAGGGCAACCCCACTCAGCGCAATGTATTGATCGAAGACGGCATCCTCAAGGGCTATCTGCAAGATTCACTCAATGCGCGCCTTATGAAGACAGCGGTGACCGGCAACGGCCGACGAGAATCCTTCGCCCATCTTCCCATGCCGCGCATGACCAATACCTACATGCTGGCCGGACAAGACGACCCGCAAGAGATCCTCAAGTCGGTCAAAAAGGGTTTGTACGCCGTCAACTTCGGCGGGGGGCAGGTAGACATCACCAGCGGCAAATTCGTGTTTTCGGCCTCTGAGGCCTACATGATCGAAAACGGCCGGATAAGCTATCCGGTCAAGGGCGCAACGCTTATCGGCAACGGCCCTGATGCCATGACGCGGGTCAGCATGATCGGAAACGACATGGAGCTTGACTCGGGCGTCGGCACCTGCGGCAAGGACGGCCAAAGCGTGCCGGTCGGCGTAGGCATGCCCACAATCCGTATGGAAGGCCTCACTGTGGGTGGCACGGGCTAATCTTATCGAGTCTGAGGCCTCTCCAGGCCGCCAGTTCGTTACCATATGTATCAAAAGCCGCTGTGGTTCACAGCGGCTTTTTCCGTTATAGGACAAGGGGTTCCAGACGATTTCCACGGTCTTTCACCAGGGGAAGAGAGGGGTAATACGGTTGACTCGAATCATTATGGGCAATATGATTAGGGTAGTAATCAATTTGACTGAATCATTTCCTGGTATGACGAAATTCGATGAAGACCAAGCGTACGATTTGCGGATTCTGCGCGCTTTGCGCCGAATCACGCGGTCTATTGCGCTGCATTCGCGACAATTGGCGGCGGGCAGCAATATCACTGCTCCGCAGCTTATTTGTTTGCGGGCGGTCGTCGAAAAAGGTCCGCTGACGGCCACGGCGATCAGCCGCAAGCTTCATGTCAGCGCAAGCACGGTCGTGGGCATACTCGACCGTCTGGAAGACAAGGGACTAATTCAGCGCGAACGCGGCCGAGAAGACCGCCGCATCGTATTTATTACGGCCACCCAGGCCGGAATCACGCTTGCTCGTGAAACGCCGTCGCCGCTTCAAAAGAAGTTAGCTGACGCACTTAACGAGTTACCAGAACTGGAGCAGGCCACGATCACGCTCTCGCTTGAGCGTATCGTTGATCTCATGGAGACTGGTGGTGTGACGCCCGCAGAGGTGTCCACCGAGCTTGCTTCCCCAATACTAGAGGTTCCCGACGGGCAAATACCCCCCGAATCGGGTTTAGTGGTTTGACTGAAGAAACAGACACTTATCTACCAGTGCAGTCCGACACCGTAAACGGTATCAGTAAGGTGCAAGCCGTACACGGAGTCGCACTGCGCCAACCCCACAAGGCAGACGCCTACGTCATCCACTCACTGATAAAACAGTGTCCACCGCTGGATCTGAACTCGATTTACACCTATCTGCTGCTAAGCGAACATTTTTCGCAAACCTGCGTGCTGGCGCAGAGCGAGCAAGGTCTGGACGGCTTTATCTCTGCATATATACCTCCCGGCAGGCCCGATGTTCTGTTCATATGGCAGGTCGCCGTACATGAGCGAGCCCGGGGCCGCAGCTTGGGACGGCAGATGCTGCTCAATCTCTTGACGCGACCGCCCTTGGCAGGCATCCGTTTCCTCGAGACCACGGTGGGGCCCGGAAATGCGGCTTCGCGCGGCATGTTCGCGGGCCTGGCCCGGAAATTGCAAGCAGAGATCTCCGAAAGCGCGTTGTTTGACAGCCATTTGTTTGGCGATTCTGGTCACGACGACGAGCGACTCATACGTATCGGGCCCTTGCGCCTGCCTCCCCCCGACATCTAGCTGTTGCGGCTACTCCGGCTGCCACCGCTGGTTTCAAGGGGGTGGGTCGGCTCTCGGTGGTTTTTGCTGCCTATAGAGACTGAAACCAAATAAATTGAGAGGAAGATAATCATGGATTTGAACATTTTTGACCGGATGGAGTCCGA
>NZ_JBIQLE010000044.1:0-20594 GCF_044464525.1 Pusillimonas sp. | reverse complement strand
CACCGGTCCGACGCCGCGAGTTCTGCGAGCGCCCCGAAATGGCAAGGTGCGAGGGTAGCCCGGCAAAGCCGGGCCGCAGGGAGCGGCGCCCAAAATACCCGCCCGCCACACGCCGCCTAAAGAACCTAAGCCGTCAGCAATACCCGCTGCAACACGCCGAGGGCGACAGGCGGCCGACCATCGGCAAAGACGGGGGTTTCAAATACGCCCCTGCTTCAACAGCGCTCGCACATACTCCGCCACCCCCGTCTGCACATCCTTGAACTCCTGCGCAAACCCCGCAGCCCGCAAGCGCCCAAGATCAGCCTGCGTATGGCTTTGATAACGCCCTTTCAGATCATCAGGAAAATCAATGTAGCGAAGAAGCTTCTTCTCGACCAGTTCTTCCAGCGACAGCGCCTCATGTCCCGACGCCCCGCGCAAAGTGTTGACCACCGTGGACGCCACATCGTTAAAAGGCTGCGCACGACCCGTTCCGCAGTTGAAGATGCCCGATACCTCGGGATGATCAAGAAAATGCAGGTTCACATCCACCACATCATCCACATGGATGAAGTCGCGCATCTGCCCCCCGCTCGCATATCCATCCCAGCCACCGAACAACCGCACATGGCCTTCGGCCCGGAACTGGTTCATATTGTGGAAGGCCACCGACGCCATGCGCCCCTTGTGTTGCTCATTGGGACCGTACACATTGAAATAACGCAAGCCCACCACTGGCGCAGACAGACTTTTCAGATGGCGCCTAAGCACCTGGTCGAACAAAAACTTTGAATAGCCGTAGACATTCAAGGGCGACTCGTAGAGCAGATCTTCGATATAGGCCGGCCCCGCCCCATACACAGCCGCCGACGACGCATACAGCAAGGGAATCTTGTGCTTCTGCGCATAGTGGAAAATCTCGAGCGTCACACGATAGTTATTGTCCAGCATGTACTTGCCGTTGCGCTCAGTGGTATCGGAGCACGCGCCTTGATGCAGTATCGCTTGTACGCTCGGCAAACGGCCCTGGGCCAGGCGCAGGCGAAATTCGTCCTTGTCCATGTAGTCGGAAATCTGGCCGTCGACCAAATTGACGAATTTGTCGCCCTCGGTAAGGTCGTCCACCGCCAAGATGTCCGTATGGCCGCGTCGGTTCAGGCCACGCACCAAGTTGCTGCCAATGAATCCGGCCGCCCCCGTTACCACTATCATGTTAATTCTCCTGCCGTCACAACAGACGTTCCAAGTTTTCCGACCACCGCTCCGCCGGCCCGATTGGCCCACTTGACCGCTTCAAACCAGTCAAGGCCCGCAGCCCGCGTTACCGCCAGCGCGGCCAGCACCGTATCACCGGCGCCCGAGACATCAAACACCTCGTGGGCCTGGGCATCCACATGCTGGCGACCCAGCGCGCTGAACAGCGTCATGCCCTGCTCGGAACGCGTCACCAGCAAGGCCTCGAGCGACAGTTCGGTGCGCAGCTTCTGGGCGCGTTCCTCGAGCTCGGCCTCGGTTTGCCAGCGTCCCACCGCGTCGGCCATCTCGGCGCGATTGGGCGTAATGATGGTGGCGCCTTCGTAACGCCGGTAAACGTGCCCCTTGGGGTCGACAAGCACCGGCAAACCGGCTTCCCGAGCCAGTTGGATCAAGCCTTCAACGCGCGCCAACGCACCCTTGGCGTAATCCGACAGCACCAGCATGTCGTGCCCCGCCAGCAACGAAGCGATATCGTTGTGCAGGGCGTCCAGGCAGTTTCCATTAGGGTTCTCTTCGAAATCGACCCGCAACAGTTGCTGCTGCCGCCCCATTACCCGCATCTTGAGAGTGGTAGGCAGGTTCGGTTCCGTCACCAGGCGCGGATTTATGCCTTCTTTCCGTGCCAGGTCTTCAATCTGACCGCCGGCTTCGTCGTCGCCGACGATGCCCACCAGTGTCGCCTGCGCGCCCAGTGAAACAATGTTGCGCGCTACGTTGGCCGCGCCACCCAGACGGTCTTCGCGCCGAGCCACGCGCACCACCGGCACCGGCGCCTCGGGAGATATACGTTCGACCTCACCGAACCAGTAACGGTCGAGCATCAGGTCGCCCACCACCAGCACGCGAACACGGGCGGCGGCCTCGAAGGGAAACGCGTTCATGCGAGCTCCTCGATGCGCCTTGGCTGGTAGGTTTCCCATGAATTGCAGCCCGGGCATTGCCAATAGAAGTGCCTGGCTTCGAAACCACACACGCTGCAGGCATAGCGGTCGAGCCGCTGGGTATGCTTATGGATGAGGGAGCGCAGCAGGCCCAGGTCGGAATCAGGCGCCATATTGGGCCCTGGCGGTGTCGTACCCGACGCCAACTCCACCTCGAGCAGACGATCCAGCCCCAGTAACGTGGGATGGGCGCGCAGTGCGTCGCGGGCAAATTCCCAGGCGGGCTCATAGCCGTCTTGCGCACGCAGCTCGCGGAATATGACGTTGAAAACGTCAAGCGCCGGGTAACGCATGTAATGCGCCGTCAACACCTTGAGCCCCTGTGGGGCCTGCCCGAGGCTGCGGTAGCTTTCAAGCAGTTGCTCGGCGATCAGGCCGGCGTACTCGGGCGCTGTGCCAAGCACCGACTCAAGATACATCCGCTCGCGCTCCCGGCTGTTGTCATAACGAGCAACGCTTGCCCGCAACATGGCGATACGGGCTTCTGATGCATGCCCGCGCTGCTGGCCGCGCAAGGCATGGGCGGCATTGTCGGCGGCATCCAGCGCCGCGCCGGCCGTCACAAGATCGGGCGGCTTCACTGACAACGCAGCTTGCGCTTGCTCGCATTGATAGTGAACCAATTGAGGCACCGGCTCGTCGACCAGACCCCGCAAGCGTTTGACGGCCTCGATCGCGCGGGGCCAGTCGTGCTCCGACTCGTAGATGCGGATCAAAGCTCGTACCGCTGGCACCGCAAAGCGAGTGTCGAGCACTTGCTGGAAAGCCTGCTCGGCACGGTCGAGCATCCCTGCCTTGAGAAAATCCTGACCCAGCTCGTGCATTGCGTGCTCACGCTCTTCTTGGGGAAGATCGGCTCTGGATAACAAGCTTTGGTGCACCCGAATAGCGCGTTCCATTTCGCCGCGCCTTCGAAAAAGGCTGCCCAGCGCAAAATGCAACTCAGTTGTTTCGGGGTCGAGCTTTGCAACCTCAACAAACGCGTCAATGGCTCGATCCGGCTCTTCGTTAAGAATGAAGTTAAGCCCCTTGAAATACGAATTGGGCAGATTGCGGGTTTCGGACAGCATCTGGCGTATGTCTACTCTTGCCGCGATCCAGCCGAGCGCAAAAATCACCGGCACCAATATCAACCACCACGGTTCAAAATCCACTGTATCGACCTCGAAAAAACTCGGCTGTGCTTACAGCGGGGCCAAAGGCGCGATGGTGTCGGGCGAGACGGCCGTATCGGCTGGTACCGCGTCGCGCGCCGCAGCTTCGCGCATGCGCTGAAGCTCGCGCCGCAGGCGCGCCGCCTCGCGACGCCTGCGCATCGAAGCGGGCAACAGCACCAGCACCGCGCACAATGCTCCCGCCGCGAACGCGATCAGCATGACGACGATTAGTGGAACGGCGGTAATGACGTGATCGGCATAAAGACCTACGTCGACCGGTTCGGTGTTTTTCAGTGCGAACAGCAGGACCAGAACGAACACCACCAGGCGCACTGCCCAGATCACGAAACGCATCACTTGACTCCAAATATCGGGAATATCGCAATTGTAAGGTAATCAGGCCATGCGAGGAGCCAACCTACCCGTAGCGTCGACCCAAAAACGCGCAAGGGGCTGTCGCCATTGACAGCCCCTTCGTTTCCCGGACGACCTGCCTTGTGACTTCCGGACTTGCAGCCGGGCAAATACTGATGAAAGTTATTTGCCGACCACGGCAACCGCATCAATCTCAAACTGCATCACCGGCAGCGCCAGCGCGGGCACTGGCACCAGCGTGGATGCCGGCGCCGAGCGGCCGTCCAGCATCTTGAGCATTGCTTTTTCAAAGATTTCCAAGCGCTCCATCGAGTGATTGACGATGTACACCGTTACCTTGGTGACGTTGGTGATATCGGCGCCGGCGGCTTTAAGGGCCAGTTGCAAATTGGCAAGGGCCTGATCAACCTGCTCGGCGAAATCTTCCGAATATTCGCCTTTCTCGTTGCCACCCCCCTGCCCGGCCGTATAGATGATGCGATCAGACGCATTGGCGGCGGTTGCTTGCGAGTAGCCATGAACAGTGGAATCATACAGGCCGGCGGGCTTGATGTACTCGACGCCGCCGTCGCCCGCCGCCACCGACAGGCTCGCCCACGAACCGATCATTCCCACAACCGCGAACCTGACGAACCTTTGCATGAAAGCCATTTTTATCTCCTGTGTTTTTTGATAATGCAGAAATGCTTACGGACCGGCGAAAGCCGATCCGTAAGCTCATAGTATCAAGTAACCAGAGAATAGTCCCCGTCGGACAAAGGCAGGGAATTGCGCCACCTTACGTCTTCATTAGGGCTGCCTCAAAGAAAAAATACCCCCGGCAAGCCGGGGGTATCTGAACTTGAAGCCTGCAGGGCGCCCTAGCCGAGCATGATTCGGGCGCCGAACCGGCCTTCTCCATCGGGATAGGACACGTCGTCGGTGTCATCGCCCGCCAGCTTGTTTGCGGCGTCGAACGCCGCATCCACCCTTTCACGCAACTCTTTGCCAGCCTTGAAGTGAGGCACCTGCTTGGCAGGCACCAGCACTTTCTCGCCTGACTTGGGGTTGCGTCCAACACGGGACGAGCGCATCGACAACGAAAAGCTGCCAAAACCGCGTATCTCGATGCGCTGACCATTGACCAGGGCCTGGGTCATGGCATCGAGAATCGTCTTGACGGCGATATCGGTGTCGCGCGCCGCCAATTGAGGGTAGCGGCTAGCGAGCAGCGCGATCAACTCGGACTTAGTCACAAGCGGTTAACCGTCGTCGCGTTGCTGATCGAGCTTCGCCTTGAGCAGCGCACCCAGGTTGGTGGTACCCGAGGAAGCGCTGGCTTCGGTCATGCGCTGAAGCGTATCGGCAGTTTCGGCGTTATCGCGAGCCTTGATCGACAACTGGATCGAACGCGTCTTGCGGTCGACGTTGATAATCATGGCTTCGACATTGGCTCCTTCTTGCAGCACGGTGGTGGCGTCTTCGACACGGCCGGCCGAGATTTCGGAAGCGCGCAGATAACCTTCGACGTCGACCGACAAGGTTACGACCGCGCCCTTGGGCTCGACCGACTTGATGATGCCAGGCACCACAGCGCCCTTGTCGTAGGTGGACACGAAGTTGTTGAACGGATCACCGTCAAGCTGCTTGATGCCCAGCGAGATGCGCTCTTTGTCGGTATCGATGCCAAGCACAACCGCGTCGATCTCGTCGCCCTTCTTGAAGTTGCGGACAGCTTCTTCGCCGGAGTCGGTCCAGGACAGGTCGGACAAGTGGACGAGGCCGTCGATGCCGCCAGGCAGGCCGACGAACACGCCGAAGTCGGTGATGGACTTGATGGCGCCGCGAACTTTATCGCCACGCTTGAAGTTGATGGAGAACTCTTCCCAGGGGTTGGCGCGGCACTGCTTCATGCCCAGCGAGATGCGGCGACGGTCTTCGTCGATCTCGAGGACCATGACTTCGACTTCTTCGCCCAGGGTGACCACCTTGCGGGGATCGACGTTCTTGTTGGTCCAGTCCATTTCGGAGACGTGCACCAGGCCTTCGATACCGGCTTCGACTTCGACAAACGCGCCGTAGTCGGTAAGGTTGGTAACCTTGCCGAACAGGCGGGTGCCTTGCGGGTAGCGGCGAGCCAGGCCGACCCAGGGGTCTTCGCCCAATTGCTTGACGCCCAGCGACACGCGGCTTTTTTCCTGGTCGAACTTAAGGACTTTGGCTTCGATCTCTTCGCCGACCTGAAGCACTTCGGACGGGTGGCGAACACGGCGCCATGCCATGTCGGTGATGTGCAGCAGACCATCGATGCCGCCCAGGTCGACGAACGCGCCGTAGTCGGTGATGTTCTTGACCACACCCTTGACCACTGCGCCTTCGTGCAGGGTTTCGAGCAGCTTTTCGCGCTCTTCGCCCATGCTGGCCTCGAGCACGGCACGGCGCGACAACACGACGTTGTTGCGCTTGCGATCGAGCTTGATGACCTTGAATTCGTGGGTTTTACCTTCGTACGGCGTGGTGTCCTTGACGGGGCGCAGGTCGACCAGCGAGCCGGGCAAGAACGCGCGGATGCCGTTGGTCATGACGGTAAGGCCGCCTTTGACCTTGCCGGTGATGGTGCCGTTGACCAGCTCGCCGGACTCGAGCGCCTGCTCGAGTTGCAGCCAGGCCGACAGGCGCTTGGCGCGGTCGCGCGACAGGATGGTATCGCCGTAGCCGTTTTCGAGCGAATCGATGGCAACCGACACGAATGCGCCGGCTTCGACTTCGAGCTCGCCTTGATCGTTAAGAAATTCTTCGACGGGAATGAGCGCTTCGGATTTGAGACCGGCGTTGACCACGACAAAATTGTGGTCGATGCGCACGACTTCGGCCGAGATGACCTCGCCCGATTTCATGTCCTGGTTTTTAAGGCTTTCGGCAAACAGGTCGGCGAAGCTTTCGCCGCCAGTGGCGGCAGTTGTTGGGATGGAAGACATTAAGATAAGTCCATTAGCCGGGATGGCTGTTAAAAACACACCAGGGAATGCAACCCCAGTGGAGTGGGAAAACCCGAAACCGTATCTTGGCTGCTAGTTTCGGGAACTGGCTTTCGATGCGGGGCTGTTGGACCACAGATCGAGTACTGCATTGACCGTTTCATCAATGGATAAACTGGATGAATCGATCAGATTCGCATCAGGCGCGGCACAAAGCGGCGCGTTGCTGCGGTTGCGGTCGCGCGCATCGCGCGCTTCCATATCCTTCATGAGGTTTGCTAGATTAGCAGAAAAACCCTTTTCCTTCAACTGCTTACATCTTCTTTCAGCGCGGGCGGCAACGTTGGCCTCGAGAAAAATCTTGAGTTGCGCATCGGGAAACACCACAGTGCCCATATCACGTCCATCGGCCACCAGGCCGGGCCCGCAGCGAAACGCACGCTGTCGGGCCAGCAAGGCGTTTCGCAACGGCATCTGCGGAGCGATTCTGGACGCCAGATTCCCCACCTCTTCTTCGCGTATGCGTTCTGTGACGTCATGGCCGTCAAGCCAGATACGTTCATCCTGGAACTTCACATTCAGACTGCGCGCCACTTCGGCGACGACGGCTTCATCGCCGGGGTCCACCCCTTTTTCAATGCAGGCCAAGGCGCTAAGTCGATAAAGAGCCCCGCTATCCAGCACCGACCACCCCAGCAACTGGGCCACGCGGTGGGCAATGGTGCCCTTGCCCGATGCGGTGGGCCCGTCGATAGTGATGACCGGCGTACAAAAAGGGACAGCGTTCATGCCGAGACCATCCCTTGGAATACTGAAAAATAGTCTGGAAAGGTCTTGCTGACGCAGTCGGGGTCTTCAATGACGATGGAACGCGGCCCAAAGGCGGCCAGGGAAAAGCACATGGCCATGCGGTGGTCGTCGTACGTGGCGATGCTGGCTTCGCGCCAGTGGGCGCGCTCCAGCGGATACACACGCAGCCAATCGTCGCCTTGTTCGATCTTTGCACCCAGCTTGCCCAACTCGGTGGCCATGGCATGGATGCGGTCGGTTTCTTTGACACGCCAGCTTCCGATGTTGCGCAAGGTACACGGACCGTCGGCGTACAACGCCAGAGTGGCCGCCGTCATCGCCGCGTCGGGAATGAGGTTGAAGTCTTCATCAAAGGCCTTCAGCCTGCCGCCATCGGCCACTCGCACGCCCGAAACCTCTATCGAGTTTTCATGCCATGCAACGTCTGCACCCATGGATTGCAAGGTGTCTGCGAAGGCGACGTCGCCCTGTATGCTGCGTGAACCCACCCCATGAATATGGACAGGCCCCCCGCCTATTGCGCCCAAAGCCATGAAATACGAAGCGGAAGAGGCATCACCCTCGATCGAGACGGAGCCGGGTGCGCGGTAGGCTGCGGTCGCCGGTATCGTGAAGCGCTGCCAGCCTTCGCATTTGACATCGACCCCGAAGCGCGCCATAAGGTTAAGGGTGATAAGGATATAAGGCCGCGAGATAAGCACGCCATCCACCTCAATGACCAAGTCGCGGCCGGTGGCGGCCGTATAGATGGGCCCAGCCATCAGCAAGGCGGTCAGGAACTGGCTGGAAACCGACCCCTTGATATGGATCGGCGTGTCGGCGCCCAAACTGCCCCGGCTGATGGCAAGCGGCGGATAGCCCTCGGAGCCCAGGTAGTCCACCTTGGCTCCGGCCTGCCTCAAGGCATCGACCAAGTCTCCGATAGGCCGCTCGTGCATACGGGGAATGCCCGACAATCGGTAGTCTCCCCCCATGAAAGCCAGCGCGGCAGTCAATGGGCGAAAAGCGGTGCCCGCGTTGCCCAGGAAAAGCTCGGCGGCCTGCTTGCGAAAGGGGCTTCCGCCCTCGATCTGAAGCGTGCTGACATCGATTTCAGTCAGGGAAACATCAAGCTCGTGAAGGGATTCCAGCATGACACGGGTATCATCCGAGTCGAGCAGACCTTCAACCCGCGTAACGCCTTGCGCCAGCGCGGCCAGCAACAAAACACGATTGGAAATACTTTTAGAACCCGGCAGCCTTACGTCGCCCTTGGCGGCGGTAAGGGGCTGCAACAACAAGCTGGTGTCAGCGGTCATGGACGGCTCCTGCTACCCCAGAAACGGCGCGCCAGCGCCGCACGTTCAAGAAAATCATACAGGCCCTGGGCATCGTCGTCGCGCAGGGTTTGCTCAGCGCGCTCCAGGGCTTGTCGAAAGTGGGCCAGCTCTGCCAACACGGCCTCGCGGTTAGCCAGAAAGATGTCTCGCCACATTTCGGGCGAACCGGCGGCAATACGGGTGAAATCGCGAAAACCTGTTCCCGCAAGACCCATGCGCTGATCGGAATCAGCCGCGGCCGCTACTTGGCCCATGAAGACAGAGGCCAAAAAATGCGGCACGTGGCTGACGGAGGCCAGCGCTGCATCGTGCGCTTCGGGCTGCATGTTCACAACACGCGCGCCGCACGCCTCCCAGGCCCGCCGCAAGCGCAGCCGATCGGCCTCGCTATTTTCGGGAAACGGAGTCAGCACCACGGTGCATCCCTGATAGAGATCGGCGCGGGCGGCATCGGGGCCGGTGGCTTCGGCTCCGGCAATGGGGTGCCCGGGTATGAACTGGCCGATGCGCCCGCCCAGGGCTTGGCGCGCGGCCTGCGCCACGTCGGCTTTGGTGCTGCCCGCGTCGGTAAGCAAGGTATCGGCGCGCAAATGCGGCGCCATGCGGGAAAGAACGGCGCCCGTCGCCCCCACCGGCATCGACAGCAGGATCAAATCGGCCGTGGCGGCCGCTTCTTCAAGCGTGACCGCCTTGTCGATCAGCCCCAGGCGCTGAGCCTGATTCAGAGTTTGCGGCCGGCGGCCGGCGCCCAATACGGTCACCGCAGGATCGGCCCGGCGTAAAGCAGCTGCGAACGAGCCGCCTATGAGGCCGACGCCCACCACCGCCAGCACGCGGGCCACAGGCGAGGAAGAGGACGACGAAGCAGGCCTGGGGTCGGTAGAGCTCATGCCGGCCGGCCTATTGCATGGGATAAGAGCCCAGCACCTTGAAGAACGCGGCGCGCTCTTTCAAGGCCGCCAGGGCGCGGACCACGGGCGCGTCGTCGCAATGACCAATAATGTCGACATAGAAATAGTATTCCCACTGTCCGGTGCGTGCGGGCCGGGATTCGAGCCGGCTCATGGACACGCCGTTGTCGGCCAGGGGCGACAATATGTCGTGCACCGCGCCAGGCCGGTTTGGCACGGCCAGTATCAGGCTGGTCTTGTCGTGTCCGCTGGCGGAAGGTTCCATCGTTCCAACAGCCAGGAACCGGGTACGGTTCTGAGGGTCGTCCTGAATTCCAGACGCTGCAATCTGAAGACCCCAAGCCTCAGCTGCCATGCTGCCGGCGATGGCCGCCACGGCAGGATCTTCTGAGGCGATGCGTGCCGCCTCGGCATTACTGGAGGCCGCATCGCGCGTAACGGCCGGATAGTGCCGCGACAACCAGCCCTGACACTGCGCCAAGGCTTGCGGGTGCGCCATCACACGAGTTACGCCGTCCATGGAACCAGACTGCGTCATCAGACAATGATGAATACTTAGCGAACGCTCGCCCAGCACTTTCAGGGGAGAGTTCAACAGCAGGTCGAGACTGCGATTAACGGCGCCTTCAGTGGAGTTTTCAACCGGTACCATGCCGACATTGGCCTGGCCTGCCTCAACCGCCCGAAAGACCTCATCGAACGAATCACAGCGCAGCTTTTCAATGCTTTGGCCAAACTGCTCAATTGCCGCCTGTTCCGAAAAGGAACCCTGTGGCCCAAGATAGGCAACCACCAGCGGGCTTTCAAGCCCGCGGCACACAGAAATGATTTCGCCCCAGACCGCCGCAATACCCGCTTCGGTAAAGGGGCCTTGGTTGGCCTCTTGCAGGCTGCGAATAAGCGCCGCCTCGCGCTCGGGCTTGAGGACGGGTCCGTCGGCATCGACATCCTGCTTGACTTCGCCCACCTTCAAGGCCAGGTTCGCCCGCTGGTTGAGCAGGTGGAGGATTTGGCGATCGGTCTCGTCGATCTGTTCGCGCAAAGGCGCCAGCCTACTTTGCAATACTTTATCCATGGCGTTCTTCGAAGTCGTGCATAAAGTCGACCAGTGCTTGCACGCCGGCCAAGGGCATGGCGTTGTAGATCGACGCCCGCATGCCACCCACGCTTTTGTGACCTTTTAGCGCAAGCAGGCCGGCCTGTTCGGATTCAGCCAAAAATACGCTGTTGAGCGACTCGTCGGCCAGGATGAAAGGCACGTTCATGCGCGAGCGCACAGGCCGATGCACCGGATTGGAATAGAAGGCGGATTGCTCCAGATAACCGTACAGCAGTTCGGCCTTGGCGATGTTTTCGGCTTCAATGGCGGCCAGCCCGCCGCGCTTCTTCAGCCATTTGAACACCAGCCCGGCCACATAGATGGCATAGGTGGGCGGCGTGTTGAACATCGAGTCGGCCTGGGCCACGTTGGCGTAATCAAGCGGAGATGGGCAGACCGGCGAGGCATGGCCAAGCAGATCGCGCCGGATGATGACCAGGGTGACCCCGGCCGGCCCCGCATTTTTTTGGGCGCCCGCATACATGAGGCCCACACGCGAAAAATCGACGGGCCGCGACAATATGTGCGAGGACGCGTCTATAACCAGTGGAACCTCGGGAGCGCCCAGGCGGGCCATGTCAGGCCAGTCGGTAAACTCGACACCGCCTATGGTTTCGTTGCTGCACAGGTGCAAATAGGCAGCGTCCGCACGCACGCGCCAGGTATCAATGGAGGGAAACCATGTCCAGGCGGCATATTGCTTGCCATCAAGTTGCGCAGGCTCGCCGCTGCTTCCGGCAACGGCGATGTCACCGTAGCGCCCCGCCTCTTTGAACGACTTGTTCGACCAAGAGCCCGACAGCAGGTAATCGGCCTTGCCCGAGCCATTGCGCCCGATGAGATTAAGCGGAATCAGAGCGTTCTGAGCGGTGGCGCCCCCCTGCATGAACAGCACAGCAAAATCGTCGGGCACCGACAGCAATTCACGCAGATCGGCCTCGGCCTCATCACGGATCTGCATATAGTGCTTTCCGCGATGGCTCATTTCCATCACCGATACGCCGCTTCCGTGCCAGTTGGTCATTTCGGCGGCGGCTTGTTGCAAAACCTCAAGCGGCAGAGCGGACGGCCCCGCCGCGAAATTCCAAGGCCGCATCAATCGTCCTCCTGGCCGGCGCCGGCGTCATCCGAGTCGGCTGCGTCATCGGAGTCGGCTGCGTCAGGCCCGGATGCGGAAGAATCGCCCAAGGAAGCACCTGCGTCGGAGGCTTCGTCGGCGCCGACTGATTCGGCATCCGCCTCGTCGTCAATGTCGGCGTCGCTTTCGACCACGCGGCGTACGCCGGACAAAGTGCTGTCCTCATCCACGTTGATAAGGGTGACGCCCTGCGTAGCACGGCCCATTTCGCGGATTTCGGAGACTCGCGTGCGAACCAGCACGCCCGCGGTGGTGATAAGCATGATTTCGTCCGCAGGCTCAACCAGCACCGCCCCCACCACTTTGCCGTTGCGGGCGGAGGTCTGGATGGCGATCATGCCTTTGGTGCCTCGGCCGTGGCGGGTGTATTCCACAATGGAGGTACGCTTGCCAAAGCCGTTCTCGGTGGCCGTGAGCACGCTTTGCGTTTCATCGCCGGCAACCAGCATCGAAATGACTTGCTGCCCTTCTTCGAGCGACATGCCCCGCACCCCGCGGGCCGTACGACCCATGGGCCGCACGTCGTTTTCGTCGAAACGCACTGCCTTGCCGCTGTCAGAGAACAACATGACGTCGTGCTTGCCATCGGTAAGGTCGGCGCCGATAAGGTAATCGCCCTCGTCAAGGGCCACGGCGATGATGCCGGCCTTGCGTGGGTTGGAAAAGTCGGACAGAGGTGTCTTCTTGACCGTGCCGCGCGAAGTAGCCATGAACACGTAGTGGTCTTCGCTGAATTCCTTGACAGCCAGCACCACGGTGATCTTCTCGCCGTCTTCGAGCGGGAACATGTTGACGATGGGTCGGCCGCGCGCACCGCGTGAACCTTGCGGAACTTCCCAAACCTTGAGCCAGTACACCCGCCCACGATCAGAGAAGCACAACAGGAAGTCGTGCGTGTTGGCGATGAAAAGCTGGTCGATCCAGTCGTTTTCCTTCATGGTGGTGGCCTGTCGGCCACGACCACCACGCTTCTGAGCGCGGTATTCGGATAAGGGCTGGCTCTTGATATAGCCGGTTTGCGACAGTGTCACCACCATGTCCATGGGGGTGATGAGGTCTTCGGTGTCGAGTTCGGTTGCATTGTGCTCGATCTCGGAACGGCGTGTATCTTTGGTGTTGGTGCTGTAGTCGGTCTTCAGGGCCTGCAGTTCGTCGCTGATGATGGTGGTGACGCGCTCGGGGCGGGCCAGGATATCAAGCAGGTCGGCGATGGTGTCCATAACCTCTTTGTACTCGCCGACAATCTTGTCCTGCTCAAGGCCGGTAAGGCGCTGCAAGCGCATATTAAGGATTTCTTGCGCCTGGACATCGCTAAGCCGGTACTGACCGTTGTCTTGCATGCCAAAATCGGCATCCAGCCCTTCGGGCCGGTAGGCACTGCTACCGCCGGGCGTCTGACCCTGGTCGGCACGCTGCAACATCTCGCGCACCAAAGAAGAATCCCAGTTGCGCGCCATGAGCTCTTGGCGGGCGACCGGCGGCGTGGGAGCTGCCTTGATAATGGCGATGAAGTCGTCGATATTGGCCAGCGCAACCGCCAGGCCCTCGAGAACGTGGCCCCGATCGCGGGCCTTGCGCAGCTGATACACAGTGCGGCGCGTGACAACCTCGCGGCGGTGCCCCAGGAAATATTGCACCAGTTGCTTCAGGTTGAGCAGGCGCGGCTGGCCGTCGACCAGCGCCACCAAGTTCATTCCGAAAGTGTCTTGAAGCTGGGTGTTCTTATATAGATTGTTGAGAATCACCTCGGGCACTTCGCCGCGCTTCAGCTCAATGACCAGCCGCATGCCGTCTTTGTCGGACTCGTCGCGAATATCGGAGATGCCTTCGATCTTGCGTTCGTTGACCAGCTCGGCAATGCGTTCTTGCAAGGTCTTCTTGTTTACCTGATAGGGCAGCTCATCGACGATAATCGCCTGACGATTGCCTTTTTCCGTGTCTTCAAAGTGCGTCTTGGCGCGCATGATGACGCGGCCGCGCCCGGTACGGTAGCCTTCACGCACACCCGACATGCCATAGATGATGCCGCCGGTGGGAAAGTCGGGGGCTGGAATGAGCTCCATCAGTTCATCTACCGTGCATTCGGGATGGCGCAAGCAGTACAAGCAGCCATCAATCACCTCGGCCAGGTTATGCGGCGGCATATTGGTGGCCATGCCCACGGCAATGCCCGAACTGCCGTTGACCAGCAAATTGGGCAGGCGCGATGGCAGCACCAGAGGCTCTTGCTCGCTACCGTCATAGTTGGGACCAAAATCGACGGTCTCCTGATCAATGTCGGCGAGGAGCTCGTGCGCGATGCGCGCAAGGCGGATTTCGGTGTACCGCATGGCCGCCGCGCTATCGCCGTCGACCGAGCCGAAGTTGCCCTGCCCGTCGACCAGCATGTAACGGAGCGAGAAGTCTTGCGCCATACGAACAATGGTGTCGTAAACGGCGGAATCCCCATGCGGGTGATATTTACCGATTACGTCGCCGACGATACGCGCAGACTTTTTGTAGGCTCGGTTCCAATCATTATTGAGCTCGTGCATGGCGTAGAGCACGCGCCGATGCACTGGTTTGAGACCATCGCGCACATCGGGCAGGGCCCGGCCCACGATCACGCTCATGGCGTAATCGAGATAGCTGCGACGCATCTCCTCTTCCAGCGAAATGGGAAGAGTCTCCTTGGCGTAGGAATCCATAGAGGTGTCTAAAGGTAAATTCGTGAACAGAAACCGAGTACGGGCTAATAGGAAATTCTAGCACTTCCAGGGTAGTCACCTCTAAAGCACCAGGTTTTGCCTGTGGCCCGGCTGATCCGTCATGGCCGGCTCGTCTCCCATGTGATTTCAGAATTTACTTGAACTTTCGAACAGTGTTGCTTAATTCCAACAATAGCTTCAAACTTGGGGTAGAATTTCGCGTATCTGGACTTCAGACAAGGGTCAGGCCTAACTAACGTTGCTGAAATGCCGTAAGATTTGCCCGACAACGCCTGATTTCAGTGCAATTCTTGGATAGAAACCCAGGGCATTGCTATACTGGCTACGGTTACCTTTTATTTACTATGCGGCGGAGGTTCGCTGCGCCACTTTCAGCATCTAGCTCAAAACGAGGAGAAACATGAATAAACCCTCCAAAATCGCATTAGCGCTCGCCATCGCGGCCTTCTCGGCTGCGGGTGCAGTATCCGCGCAAACCATTGACAACTGGCAGAACTCCTCCGGCGACGTCTGGATGAACGGCACCAACGAGCTGTGCTGGCGCAATAACTTCTGGACGCCCGCCACCGGCATCGCCGGGTGTGATGGCGTGCCTGTTGCCCAGCAAACCGAAGTGGTTGCTCCCACTGCCACCAAGGTCGTCCTGAATGCAGACACCTTCTTCGACTTCGACAAAGACACCCTCAAGCCCGAAGGCCGCCAGGTCCTCGACCAAGTCGCTTCGCAGGCTTCCTCCATCAACCTCGAAACCCTGATCGCAGTCGGCCACACCGACTCCATCGGTACCGAGCAGTACAACCAGGGCCTGTCCGAGCGTCGTGCCAACTCGGTCAAGCAATACCTGATCGGCAAGGGCATCGACCCCAACCGCATCTACACCGAAGGCAAGGGCGAACTCCAGCCCGTAGCCAGCAACGCTACGCGCGAGGGCCGTGCCCAGAACCGTCGCGTCGAGATCGAAATCGTCGGTACGCGCCGTTAATATCGCAACTACCGATTACGCCGGGCCTCTGGCCCGACGTTAAACGCTACAATTGGGGCGCCTGTCTTGTACAGGCGCCCTTTTTTTATTGGTGTTCTCGCCTTCCTTATCGAGCCTTGATCATGCCAGCCGCCACGTCATCACCCTCCGTTAACGTCGACCCCTCTGAACTTGAAAAGTTCAGTGCCTTGGCTTCGCGATGGTGGGATCCTGAAAGCGAATTCAAGCCCCTGCACATGATCAACCCCCTGCGCCTGGGATGGATACAAGAAAAAGCAGGCTCGCTTAACGGGCTAGACATACTGGACGTCGGCTGCGGCGGCGGCATTCTGGCCGAGGGCATGGCGGTTGCCGGCGCCAAGGTAACCGGCATCGATTTGGCCGAAAAATCGCTTAAGGTCGCCAAATTGCATGGGCTAGAATCCGGCGTGGCGGTAGATTATCAAGCCATCAGCGCCGAAGACATGGCGGCCGCGCACCCCGGAAAATTCGACGTGGTCACATGCATGGAAATGCTCGAGCACGTGCCCGACCCCGCCTCCATAGTGCGCGCCTGCGGCCAGTTGGTCAAACCTGGCGGATGGGTGTTTTTCTCGACGCTCAATCGCAATGCCAAATCTTTCCTGTTTGCCATTGTGGGCGCCGAATATGTATTGCGCTTGCTGCCGCGCGGCACCCATAACTACGAAAGCTTCGTCAAGCCCCGCGAGCTGGCCGCCGCTGCCCGTGGCGCCGGCCTGTCACCCTGCGCCATGGCCGGTATGGAGTACAACCCCATCACCGACCACTACAAGCTCAGCAACGACACCTCGGTTAACTACCTGATGGCGGCACGGCGCGAAGCATAATGCCCCCCGCCGCCCGTTTGCGAATAATGGGCAAAGTAAGGCCTGCGGATGTGTCCTTGTTTGGTCGAATCCGTTAGGGCCCCAAACCACAAGCCGGGAATCCCCAACAAATAGCCGATCTTGCAGCGCCACCAAGCGATCGTTTACCTATGAACAGACTCGTATTATTCGACTTCGACGGCACATTGGCCGATACCGCCCCCGATCTTGCCGCAGCCGCCAATAAGCAACGCCACCGCAAGGGCCTTCCCCCTCTTCCTTATGAGGCGCTGCGCCCATTGGCCTCACAAGGCGCCCGCGGCCTGTTGCGCGCCAGCCTCGAGATGCACCCTGACCATCCAGAATACGAGCTTTGCAGAACCCAGTTTCTGCAAGACTACGAAGCGGAAATGACCGTCTTGACGACGCTTTTCCCCGGTGTGCCGGAGCTTCTGGGCACGCTCAAGGAAAACGGCTATCGCTGGGGCATAGTCACCAATAAGATGGAATACCTGGCCATACCCATCGTAGAGCACCTGGGCTTGCACATGGAGTGCGTGGTTACAGTCGGCGGCGACACCACAGGGCATTCCAAGCCCCACCCGGAACCTTTGTTGCATGCCGCCCGAGAGGCGGGTGCAGACCCCGCCCACTGCATCTATGTGGGCGACGACGAGCGAGACATCGTGGCCGGCAGAGCCGCCGGCATGCATACCGTGGCGGCCGCATACGGGTATTGCCAAATATCCGAAGTGGCGGCGTGGCAAGCTGACGCCATCGCCCATACGCCCGAAGAGTTGTGGCCCATCATCAACACGCTCTGGCCGCTTTGATGAGCTGACCGGCCGGGCCGGGGTAGAGCCCGGGACTTGCACCCGCAGGAGTGCGCCCCTGCTGGGCGCACAAGAAAAACGCCAAGTATACAAATACTTGGCGTTGAATTGGTGGAGTCGGGGGGAATTGAACCCCCGTCCGCAAGCCGTCCGCAGGCAGTTCTACATGTTTAGTCGGTTAACTTTAAGTTTTAACCTCGGAGCGTGCCAACCAACAGGCCCTTCTTTGGCGATTCACTTTAAGTTTAGGCAAGCGTCCAGTGACCTGACGTATACCGATTCTTTGTAGATGACGCTGCTGTAAGTTTTACCCTACCTGACCCAAAGACAAATCAGTGCAGCGGCTCACCGCTTAAGCGGCCAGAGCGAAACGCTCGTCGTTGGCGTTTGTAGTATTCCAGTGGATTTACGAGCTTACTGGTGCTCGACATGCCCTACGCTGTTTCATGACCCACGTCGAAGCCAGATCGACCCCAGTGGAATGAACATTGTATCTCACAATGCTAACTATTGGACGCTAGTGAAGTGGTTTAGTTCCATCAGCAAAAAGAATGTTGCTGCTGTCGGGGGCAAGATACCTAGCCCGCTTGTGAATAGTGCAAGTTGACATGGACTTGAAGGAATTATTTGACCGCGTCAACCACGACGAGCTGACACAGCACCGGTCGGAAAGTACGCCCCACGGCGGCCCAAACAAAAAAGCCGAACCCAATATTTAAAAGGGTCCGGCTCGTCGTTCAATCACTCGATGTGCTCACCAGTATTGGTGAGCCGAGGGATTAAATCGGTTGAATCATGGTTGCCTGGGGGCCTTTTTGGCCTTGCGCAGCGACAAACGATACGCGTTGGTTTTCTTCGAGGCTTTTATGACCGCTGCCCTGAATGTCGCTATAGTGTGCGAAAAGGTCTTTGCCGCCGGATTCGGGCATGATAAAGCCAAATCCTTTGTCGTTGTTAAACCATTTCACAATGCCGATTTCTGTTTTCAATGTAGATCCTAAAGGTAGAAGGGAAAAATATCCCCATGGACACTATGAGGGCCCAAGCACGATAAAGCCAGCTATGTTACCAAAAGACACACGTTTGCGGCTGGATCATAATCGTGCGCCATATCCCAATGAACTGCAGGATGCGACCGCAAATTCGAAGAAAGCGTCAAGCACCGCTCGCTACCTGATCGCCGACTTCAACTTCTTGACGACCCTCTGCGCTTCGGCCTGGTCCTGATAAGTACTGGAGGCCTCGGAGGTGGCAGCCTGGGGCGCAAGACCGGTGTCTGGCGGACCGTCTTTTGCCAAAGGATGGGCAGCACATGTGGTTTCACGCCCCGGCATGGGCTGGTCGAGCAGATAGCGCGCCACAAGCAGATCAACACACTCATCTTTGTAGGGGTAAAGGCCGTGCGTCATTTCGCCCGGCACATATATCATGTGCGCCTTGGGCAGCTTGGCAAAAGTGGCGCGTGCATGCGGCTCTGGCGTGGCGCCGTCATATTCGGATTGCAACATTAGAACCTGAACGTCGGCCATGGCGCTGATGGACGGCTTTTCAACATCGGCGGGACGCTGCCAATACAAGCAGCTGCGGACATCGTCCGTGGTGACCATGGGGTAGTTTTGATAGATGCTGGTTTCTGCATCGATCCACCATTGCGGGTCAGTGCTGGGCGTCGGGGTGTCGTTGCAGACCACTGCGGTATAAACCGCATCGGGGCCGGCCAGGTAAACCGGTTTTTCCCGCACGTTCTTGTCGATTTTGTTCACGACCCCGTGGGCCAGTTCGCGGAAATAAATGTTGGCTTCTTCGTCGCGGGAAAAGGCATGCGCACCAACAAGCATCCGTAGTTCGTCGATATTGCCGCCCGCCACGCCGTCAGGCAGATGAGGCCGGAAAGGATCTTGATTGAGTTCCCGGGCAACCAGCAACAAGCCAAGGGTTTCAGGGGCGTCCCAGCTGCTGAACAAAGTATGGTACATGAGGCTGGACACAGCTTGCTGCAATACCGGCTGGGTTTGGCCGAGAATATTACGTATGACGTCGACGTTATCGCCCAGCTCGAATATGTCGGGATGCCGGGCTGCGTATGGCGCCAACACGTCGTCAAATGTGCGCGTCAGGGCGGGAGGTTGCAGCAAGGCGGTATCGTGCAGGGTAAGGCTGAAGTCAACAGAACTATCAAGGACCATGCGGCCGACGTTATCCGGGAATACGCTTCCGTACCACGCGCCAAGCCAGGTGCCATATGACCAGCCCATATAGTTGAACTTCTCATCCCCCAGCAATTCGCGAATGAGGTCCATGTCGTGAACCGTTTGCTGCGTGTTGATGTGCTTGGATAAAGGGTTTGCGCCACATGCCTGGGCGATCAATTCAGTATTGCGGAACTGCAATGCGATGTTCTCGTCGGTGCGACCGCTGACGCTGTTGTCAGTGGGAACCAGGGTTTCATCCGACTCGCACACCAATTGCGTGCTGGACCCGAGCCCGCGTGGAGAAAAAGCGACCAGGTCGTAAGTTTGCAGCAGCTTGCGCTGCAAACGTCCGGTTTCGGTGGCGTCAGTGCTTTGCGACCACAACCTGGCCAGCATGACGCCTACGTCTGTGCTATCGGCGCCCGGCCCTCCGGGATTAAGAAAGAGCAGGCGCCGTGTCGCGCCGGTGTGCTCGGCCTGCATGCGCATGACGCCCACCGACAAGTCGCCGTTCTGCGGATGCGCATAGTCAATGGGAGCCAGGATGGAAGCGCACCGGGTACGCTCCTGCACGGAGGCAGGCAGCACCTCGATGTAACTGCCGGCCGGCAAGCCGGCGCAAGACTTCCACTGCACTTCTTTCTGGAGATAGCGTTCCAGCGGGTCGTCGATAGCCCCATCACCGCCACAGGCGGACAGTAGGGCCAATGAAAGCACGGCCCACGCCGGGCGCATACGCCAAAATCGTCTGCCGAACAAAGCTCCGCCCCCGAAAACATTTCAATATGTATGAAAAATATACTATGTTTTTTGTCGGGGGAACAGATAGAGCGTGCTGCCCGCAAAGAAGCCGGCCCTTACTCTGCGGGTATCTCGGGTTCGACCAGACGCGCAAGCAATTCCAATGATTGCTGCCAACCCATGCGGCATGCCTCGGCGGGTATCACGTCGGGCAATCCGGCTTGTTCAACGGTAAGCTCGGTGCCCAGGGATACTGGCCGCAATAAATATGTGGTGAGAATCTCGCCAGGCAGCTTGTCGTCCTCGAAGCTATCCGTGGCGACGACTTTTTCATTGGGTATGAGTTCACGGTACTCACCGCCGAA
>NZ_JBIQLE010000043.1:0-20864 GCF_044464525.1 Pusillimonas sp. | reverse complement strand
GTCGGAAAAACCAGTTGGAAAAAGTGCGAACAAGAGTGCCCGGCGCCAATGAGGCCGATTATTTTCCAGTCACGGCGCTTGATGGCCGGGGTATCGTCAATGTGATCGACAGTGGTTGCTACCATGATGAAACCTTCTACTGCAATTCTAAGCGTCGCGGCCTGTACGGTCGCGAATTTGAGGCGCGGCGCGGCGCAGGTAATAGCACATCGACCATATGGTAAGCACCGCCGCCACGGCGATCAGCACGTGGCCGATCCATATGCTGGAGACCCCATATAGTTCTTGCCAATATAACAGGCAGGGTATTGCCACCATCTGTGCCGCTGTCTTGAACTTGCCCAGCCGATGCACCGCCACACTGCCGCTGGCGCCGATCTTGGCCATCCATTCGCGCAAGGCCGAGATGGTGATCTCGCGCCCGATGATGATAAGCGCGATAACGGCGTCGACCCGATTCAAATCAAGCAAGATGAGCAGGGCTGCGCACACCATCAGCTTGTCGGCCACCGGGTCTAAAAATGCGCCGAAGGACGATGTTTGGTTCCAGCGGCGCGCAAGCCAGCCATCGAGCCAATCGGTAAGTGCGGCAAATATGAAAGCCAACGCGGCGATGGTGTCGCGCGTGGTCGCCGGCAACCAATCGTGCGGCACATAGAACAGCGCCACGAGCAGCGGGATCATGGCGATGCGCAGCCACGTCAACACGATGGGAAAATTCAAAGGCATAGGGATAATACTACCATCGCTAACTGCGCAACGCCTGATAGATTCGCTCGGCAAGCTCGCCTGAAATACCCTCGACTTCTCGCAGGTCGTCCACACTGGCGGCCACCACTCCCGAAAAGCCTCCGAAACGGGCCAGCAGTTTTTGCCTGCGCCGTGCGCCCACGCCCTCGATCTCTTCCAGCCTGGACACGGTGCGGGCCTTGGCCCGCCTGGCTCGCATGCCGGTGATGGCAAAGCGATGGGCCTCGTCGCGAATCTGCGCCACCAGCATCAGGGCGGCAGATTCGGCACCGAGGGCGACAGGCGGCCGGCCATCGGCAAAGACCAGGGTTTCAAGGCCCACTTTGCGCCCTTCTCCTTTGGCCACCCCCACAATGACCTGGATATCCAGGCCGAACTCGGCGAACACCTGGCGCGCCACTTCGACCTGGCCCTTGCCGCCATCAATAAGCACAAGGGTGGGAAGCTCGGCCTGGCCATCCGCCACACGACTGAAACGACGGGTAAGCACCTGGCGCATGGCGGCGTAATCATCGCCGGCGGTTACGCCGGCGATGTTGTATCGACGATACAAGGAAGGCTGCATCTCGTGGTGCTTGTACACCACACACGAAGCCTGGGTCGCCTCACCCGCCGTGTGGCTGATGTCGAAGCATTCAACATGCATGGCATCCAGCGCCGCTTCGTCCGTATCAAGGTCCAGCGCCTCGGCCAAGGCCAGAGTGCGGGCCCACCGCGTGGACGTTTCGGTAAGCATGCGGGCCAGGGCCATCTCGGCATTCTTCTGTGCCTGCTCCAGCCAGGTGCGCCGCACGCCCTGGGGCCGGGTCAACAGGCGCGCCTTCACCCCTGCCTGCTCGGCAAGCAGCGCCAATAAACCGGGGTCGGGCAATTTATGCGAACACACCAGCACCGGCGGCAAGCCGCCGTCCACGTAGTGCTGCGCCACGAAGGCCGCCAGCACGTCGCCGGGCTCGTCGCCGTCGGCATGCGTGGGAAAGAAGGCGCGGTCTCCCAGATGCCTGCCCCCTCGGACCATGGCGAGATTCACGCAGACTCTGCCTCCGGCAGCCGCCACGGCGATGATGTCGACATCATCGCTACCCACCTGCTCCATGCTCTGCTGCTGCAGTACGCGCGCCAGGGCGCCCATCTGGTCGCGCAACACGGCGGCCTGCTCGAAATCGAGGGCGTCGGATGCCTTGAGCATGCGATGCTCCATGTCTTCCAGCACCTCGTTGGCGCGGCCGTCCAGGAAGCGGATGGCGCGATCGACATCCGCCTGGTAATCGGCCGGCGAGATCAGGTCGACACAGGGCGCCGAGCAACGGGCGATCTGATACAGCAGGCAGGGGCGCGAACGATTGGCGTAGACACTGTCTTCACACGTGCGCAGGCGGAACACCCTTTGCAGTATCTGGATGGTCTCGCGCACCGCCCAGGCATTGGGATACGGCCCGAAATAGCGGCCTTTACCACTGGTGGCGCCCCGGTAATAGGCGATGCGGGGCGCTTCGTGCGCGCTGATCCGCAAAAAGGGGTAAGACTTGTCGTCCCGAAACAGGATGTTGTAGCGGGGCTGCAGGCGCTTGATGAGGTTGTTTTCCAGCAGCAGCGCCTCGGCTTCCGAGCGCGTAACCGTTACTTCGACCCGCGCCACCCTGGCCACCATGTGGGCGATGCGCGGGCTGGCCAGGGTCTTCTGGAAATATGACGACACCCGCTTCTTGAGATTGCTGGCCTTGCCGACGTAAAGCACCTCGTCCTTGTCGTCGATATGCCGGTACACGCCCGGCAAATTGGGCAAGTCAGCCAGAAACGATTTGAGATTGAAGCTGTCGGGCATACTGGTAACGGGCAAGGCTTTGCAGGGTCTGCCAGTCGGGGGCCGCCTGGCGCGGAACGAGGCGGCGAATACGCTCTTGCGATTGCGGCGAAGGCGTATGCTGCAAGCGGGAAAGCAGGTCGTCGGCCAGATCGGGGCGGTTGCATACCAGCACCATGTCGCAACCGGCGCCCAGCGCGGCATTGGCTCGCGCGAGAATATCGCCCGCCACCGTAGCGCCTTCCATCGTCAAGTCGTCGGAAAACACCACTCCATCATAAGCCAGATTGTCGCGCAGCACCGTCTGTATCCAGTACGGCGAGAAGCCGGCCGGATTGGGGTCGACCTGGGAATAAATGACGTGGGCCGGCATGAGCGAGGGCAGCACCATGTCGCCCAGCCAGCCATAGGGCGCGGCGTCCTCGCTCATGATCTCTTTGAAGCTGCGCTCGTCAACGGGAATTTCGTGATGCGAGTCGGCCTGCACGTAGCCATGGCCCGGAAAATGCTTGCCGCAAGCGGCCATGCCCGACAGCATCAACCCCTGTATCAGGGCGCGCGCCAGCATGGCCACCACCTGCGGCTCGCGGTGGAAGGCCCGAGTGCCGATGACTTCGCTGACGCCGTAATCCAGGTCAAGCACAGGCGCAAAGCTTAAATCAACCCCGCAAGCGCGCAGTTCGGCTCCCAGCACGTAGCCGGTTTCCGTAGCCAAGCGCATGGCGGCCAGAGAGTCGTCCATCCAGATTTCTCCAAAGGCCGACATCGGCGGTAAAGGCGTGAAGCCGTCGCTACGAAAACGCTGCACTCTGCCGCCTTCGTGATCAACAGCGATCAGCAAGGGTTCGTCGCGCAAGGCATGAATCTCATGGCACAGCTCGACCAGCTGCTCACGTCCGACGAAATTGCGCGCGAACAGAATGACCCCGCCCACCAGAGGATGGCGCAGGCGCTGCCGTTCATGCTCAGTCAAGGATGCTCCCTCGACATCGACCATGACCGGCCCCAATGGAAGAAATTGATCCGCTGATTCAGCAAGTGTCATGTTGTTGGCCTTGACTTTGAAAATTCGCCTTAGAGGCTTTAGGGGCTTTAGGGGGTTGGGCCGGCAATCGGCTCAAGAAGCACGAATGCCATCGCCATGTCATTTTCGTCGCTGAGCGAGATATGCGCGGCGCCGTATCGCGATGCATACCATTCGGCCAGGACGCCGTTCAGTCGCACGACCGGCCGGCCGCCGGGTGCATTCAACGCTTGCATCAGTCGCCAGGACATGGGCGCGTGCATGCCCAGGCCAATCGCCTTCGAGAAAGCCTCTTTGGCCGCAAAGCGCGTGGCGAGGTAACGAATTCCGCGATTGGGATCGCGCTCAAAGCGCCGGTGGAACACGGCAAGCTCCTCGTCACCCAAAATGCGATTGGCAAACTTTAGTCCTGCGCGATCGAATACGCCGCGCACGCGATCCACCCGCACGATGTCGGTGCCTATGCCGGCAATGGCGACGGAAGAAGGCAGATCCATGGCGCTTATCGGCCTTTGAATACCGGGCTGCGTTTGGCAAGAAACGCCTGCACGCCCTCTTGGTAGTCTTCAGTGGCGCCCAGCTCACGGATCAGGTCGCGCTCAAGGTCGAGTTGCTGCTCAAGGGTGTTGTTCAGGCTTTGGTTCAGCGCTTGCTTGGTGGCCGCCAGCCCTTTCGTGGGTGCGGTCGAGAAGTGCACGGCCAATTCCTGCAGGCGCGCTTCAAACTGTTCGTCGGGCACGCATTCCCAGATCAACCCCCATTGCGCAGCCTTTTCGGCGCTAAGTTTTTCGCCCAGCAAAGCCAGCCCCATGGCGCGCGCCGAGCCTATCAAGCGAGGCAGTGCGTAGGTGCCTCCGGTGTCGGGCAAGAGGCCAAGACGACAGAACGGCTCGATGAAACTGGCCGAAGCGCGCGCGATGACGATATCGCCGGCCAGGGCCAGGTTGGCGCCCGCGCCGGCCGCCACGCCATTGACCCCCACGACGACCGGCATCGGCAGCGCGCGCAGGCGCTTCACCAGTGGGCCATAATATTTTTCGATGCTTGCCCCCAGGTCGAGCGGCGGGTCGCCTTCTTTGACAACCCTTTGTGAAAGGTCTTGGCCGGCGCAAAACCCCCGGCCGCTTCCGGTCAGCACCAGGACTCGCGCACCCTCGGTCTCGATCTTGCCGACCGCATCGGCCACCTCGGCGTGCATGCCGGCGGTGAAGCTGTTGAGCTTTTCGGGCCGGTTAAGCGTCAGGCGTGCAATGCCGCCCTGTAATTCGAATAATATGTTTTCGTAGGTCATAGCTTGATGAAATGCTCGCGGTAGTGCTTGAGCTCTTCGATGGATTCATAAATGTCGGCAAGCGCCTCGTGACGGCTTTGCTTCACGAAGCTGCGGTACACCTCGGGCTTCCAGCGCAAGGCCAGTTCCTTAAGCGTACTGACATCAAGATTGCGATAATGAAAGAAAGCCTCGAGCCTGGGCATGTACTTGACCAGGAATCGGCGGTCTTGTCCAACCGTATTGCCGCATAATGGCGACTTGCCGACGGGAACATGCTTGGATAAGAACTCGAGCAACTGGGTTTCGGCCTGCTCTTCCGTCAGGGTCGAAGCCTTGACCTTGTCCGTCAGGCCGCTTTTGCCGTGAGTAGACGTATTCCATTTATCCATCGCATCAAGCAGCTCGTTGCTTTGATGGATGACCAGTACCGGCCCTTCGGCCACGAAAGTGAGATCGGGCTCGGTAACCACCACCGCCGCCTCGATAATGCGTTCTTTTTCTGGATCGAGGCCCGTCATCTCAAGATCGAGCCACACCAAACGCTGTTCATTAACCGCCATATAATCCTTCCTTAAAAGAGGGATTTTCTCATACACCTGCCGGCAGCCTATGTTTACCTTGTGGTTCATCGTTTTTCTGTTCGCCGATCTGGCCACCCGATCATGGGTGGCATCGCGTCAAATCCGTCATGTACTGCGGCACCGCGACCAGGTTCCCCCCGAATTTTCCGACCGCATCGGCCTGCGCAGCCACCAGCGCGCGGCCGACTACACGCTGGCCAAAGTGCGGCTGGGCCTGGTGGAGACCGTGATCGAGGCAGGGGTGCTAATCGCTTTTACCCTGCTGGGAGGCCTGCAATGGCTCGACCTGCATTGGGCCCGCGCCATCGACTCTGAGATGTGGCGCCAACTGGCGCTGGTCGGCTCGGTGATTCTTATCATCAGCCTGGTCGGCCTGCCTTTCTCGCTCTGGCGAAAATTCAGACTCGAGGCCCGTTTCGGGTTCAACCGCATGACGCCCCGGCTTTTCGCCGTCGATATGGCCAAAGGCCTGGTCGTTACCTTGGCGTTGGGTGCGCCGCTGGTCGCCCTGGTGCTTTGGGTCATGGGCAATACGGGGCCGCATTGGATATGGTGGGCCTGGGCCGTATGGGTAGGCTTCAACTTTCTGATCATATGGCTGTACCCCACCATAATCGCCCCACTGTTCAACAAGTTCACGCCTTTGCAGGACCAGACCGTGGCCGAGCGCGTCAACGCGCTGGCGCAACGCTGCGGCTTCGAGCTTAACGGCCTTTTCGTCATGGACGGCTCGAAGCGCTCGGCACATGGCAACGCTTACTTCACCGGCTTCGGCCGCAGCCGGCGCATCGTGTTCTTCGACACATTGCTGGCAAGGCTTAACCCCGTCGAAATCGAAGCCGTGCTGGCGCACGAGCTTGGACACTTCAAGCATCGCCACATCGTCAAACGAATGGCCATCAGTTTCGCCGCCGCGCTGGTTTTTTTCGCGATGCTTGGCTGGCTCACCCAACAAGTGTGGTTCTACACCGGGCTGGGCGTGCTGCCCCAATTGGGCCGCCCCAACGACGCGCTGGCGCTGATCCTGTTCTTTCTGGTGATGCCGGTGTTTACCTTTTGGGTCACGCCGCTTGCCAGTTGGTTTTCACGACGCGATGAATTCCAGGCCGACCGCTATGCGGCGCGGCAATCGTCCGCCGACGCCCTGATATCCGCACTGGTCAAGCTATACGACGACAACGCCGCCACGCTTACTCCCGATCCGGTGCACTCGGCCTTCTATGACAGCCACCCGCCTGCCGCGCTGCGTATTCAAAAGCTGCGACATGGCGCCTGACACCTCAATGCAGGCGGGGCTTATCATCGCAGCCCATGGGCGCCACTACACAGTGGAGTTTTCCGACGGCAGTATCCGGCAATGCTTTCCAAGAGGGAAAAAATCAGGCCCGACGGTGGGCGACCGCGTTATCGTCCAGTTTCAGGGTGAGGCCGAAGGTGTCATCGAGCGGGTCGAAGAACGACGCAACCTCATCTACCGCTCCGACGACATGCGCACCAAGCAGTTTGCCGCCAACGTCGACCAGTTGCTGGTGGTGGTTGCGGTTGAGCCTCCTTTTTCTGTCGATCTGATCGGCCGGGCCCTGGTGGCGGCAAGCCATGCCGACATCACCCCCTTGATTATCCTGAACAAGGCCGATCTAACCAGGGGGTACGACGCCGCCCTGGCACGCGTGCAAGCCCTTGCCTCCGTCTACGAGCCGCCGATCCGAGTCATACCAACCCAAGCCCTGAACGCCGACGCGACCGTCGCCGCCCTGCTTCCGCATCTGCGCGGCCGGTGCAGCCTGCTGCTGGGGCAAAGCGGCATGGGTAAATCCAGCTTGCTCAACGCCTTGGCTCCGCACGCGCAGGCCGCAACCCAGGAACATTCGATCGCCCTGGATGCGGGCAAGCACACCACGACAAGTACTAGGTTGTATCACCTGCCCAACGCGGACGGATCCATCATAGATTCGCCCGGCTTCCAGAACTTCGGGCTTTATCACTTAAGCCCCGCCGATATTGAGCATGGCTTCCCGGAATTTGCGCGGCACGCCCAGCAATGCCGTTTCTACAATTGCAGCCACCGCCACGAACCGGGCTGCGGCGTACTGGCCGCAATCGAGCAAGGCAAAATCCGGCCCGATAGACATGAGCTGTACCAACGCATCCTGGCCGAGAACGAAAGTAAAGACCGCTATTGAGCGTGCCTATAATCTATTTTGCGCGGCGGACAAAAAGTGGTAGAAGTTGCGAATTAGCGCGGCCGTTGCGCCCCAGATAAAGTAGTCTTTCCAGGGCATGGAAAAATAAAAACGATGGCCGCCATCGGGCAAGTGGGCCCTATGCAGAAAGTGATGCGAAGGGTCCATCAGAAAAGACAGCGGCACCTCGAATACTTCAGCCACCTCGGTAAGATCGGGGCGTATGGTAAAGCCTGGCCGCACGTAGCCTATGACAGGCTTCATGGTAAAACGTGTAGACGTCAAGAAGCCCGGCTGGGTACCGATAAGCTGGATATATTCAGAAGAAACGCCGATTTCCTCTCGCGTTTCACGCAGCGCCGCCGCCACCGCATCTTGATCGCTGTCTTCAATGCGACCGCCCGGAAAACAGATCTGACCGGCATGGTCGTATAGATGCGACGCGCGGCGGGTGAACAATAAATACAAGCCGTCGGCCCGCTGTACCAGGGGTACGAACACGGCCGCCTGAACGATGCCGATCAGGTCGAGGCTGTCGGCTTGGAAGCTTTCGGTGAACACGGGCTCGACTTGCCAGTCGATAGGGCTATTAAAGGCTTCGCGAATGAAATCCAGCTGCATGGCCGCGTTGCTTAAAGGCAACAAAATATCGGACAGCGGCACAATGGGCTGGGTTTGAGGATCGAACCCCGGTACGATCACCGTGCGTTTCACGGTCCGGGAATGCGGTATGTTTCGCGCCATAGCTCCACAACGTAAATGCCCCTAGCTGCGCTTGCCTTGGCTTGCCGCCCCGAAAGGTTTTTTGCCTTTTAGGCGGGAAGCGGCAAAAACAAAGGCACCGCTCGGGTGCCTTTGCTACTGGGTACGGGCGAAACAGACAGTTAAGCTTCTGCTTTTTTATCGGCCCGGCGAACCAGTTTCTCTTTGATGCGTGCAGATTTACCCGAACGGCTACGCAGGTAATAAAGTTTAGCACGGCGAACGTCGCCGCGGCGCTTCACTTCGATGGATGCGATCTGCGGGGAATAAAGCTGGAAGGTGCGCTCGATGGATTCGCCGGACGAGATTTTACGTACGATGAATGCCGAGTTGAGGCCACGATTGCGCTTGGCAATGACGACGCCTTCGTAGGCCTGGATACGCTTGCGCGTGCCTTCGACCACGTTTACATTGACGACCACGGTGTCGCCGGGGCCAAACACAGGCTTGGGCTCGCCGCCGGTAAGGCGGTTGATCTCTTCCTGCTCGATTGTTGCGATTAAGTCCACAATGGGCTCCTGATTTCATCGAAAACGACCACTTTGCCTGGGTTGGAGGGAGTGCCCCCGCCCCATTCAGGCCTGACGTTGCCGTGGCGCCGCGCCAATATCGGTGCTGCGCTTTTGGCCTTGTCTTGAACCTGCCTCGACAAAAATCCGGCTTAGCTAACCAAAAGCTGCCTCGCCTATAAATCTGCCTTGGTTTGAACCTGCTTTGATTCTGTTTTTGGGTCGCCAGAAGATGATGTTGCAAAACCCGGTATTCTACACCGATTATGGTGCTTTTGAAAGCGGCGAGCTGAACGCTTAAAAACCGCCCGCCACGCCCAGCCACATGAGCCCCGGAATGGTAGCGCCCCAGATAGCCACAAGACACACATCGGCAAGCATGGAGCCGCGCGTAAGCCCTTTTTTAGTGCCGCCCGAAGCGGGCGAGCGGCGCTGCACTTTACTTGCGCGGGATGGGCCCGGTTGCTGCACGGGCGGGAAAGGCCATTTGGAAGGTGTTTGCTGAGTATTCATGGTGTCGTCTCGCTGGATGCAAAGTGTGTGCGTGGCAGGAAGGCAAATGGGTACATATTTGGTACACGCCACTTACCTTAAAGACCAGGCCCACTGGTTTTAAAAACACTGTTTTTTCGAACAGTACTTGTTTTTTGATACTGTACGAAACTACAGTGATCTTTGCAAGCGATATTTCAACACCGGCCCGGCAGCCCACTTCGGGCTGCCTTTACGCATGAAGCTGAAGCTAAAAGGCCTGAACCCGGTACAGCACCGGGTTCAGGCCTTGTGTGCGGGGCCGGCGACCAGCCGCCGGCCCCGTCTGCATTACTTATTGGGCTGGGGCGTAACACGCAGATAAGGACGCACGACCGTGTAGCCCTTGGGAAACTTGGCCTTGAGTTCGGCTTCGTCTTTAATGGAAGGCACGATGATGCAGTCGTCTCCGTCTTCCCAGTTAACCGGGGTGGCGACGCTATGGCTGTCGGTAAGCTGCAGCGAGTCGATGACCCTCAGGATTTCATTGAAATTGCGGCCGGTGCTGGCTGGGTACGTGAGTGTCAGGCGTACTTTTTTGGCCGGATCGATAATGAAGACGGAACGCACGGTGGCGGTGGTGCTGGCGTTCGGGTGGATCATGTCGTAAAGGTCGGAAACCTTACGATCGGCGTCGGCCAAAATGGGGAAGTTCACCGTGGTGCTCTGGGTGTCGTTGATGTCTTTGATCCAGTCTTTATGAGACTGGGCGTCGTCCACCGAAACAGCGATAACCTTTACGTTACGCTTGGCGAATTCGTCGGCCAGCTTGGCGGTGTAGCCGAGCTCTGTCGTGCACACGGGCGTGAAGTCGGCCGGGTGCGAAAACAGAACGCCCCAGCTATCGCCCAGGTATTCGTGGAATTTGATAGGACCGATATCGGAGTCTTGTTCGAAGTCGGGGGCGGTGTCGCCCAGTCGCAAAGTAGCCATGATGGATCTCTTCCTGATTGGATGAAAAAAAGCTAGGCCGCGGCATTGGATGCCTATGCCGGCCTGCACCAAAACATTGTGCCACCTTAGTTGGCGGAAATTAAATACCGTGTATATATAACGTTATAAGCTAAAGGCAGAGCGCATTGCAACGGGCAAAACGGCTGAAGGTCAATCGGGTATGCGCGCGGCGTACTGCGAAACATCAGCGCTGTCACGTATGGTGGACAGATACGCCTGCGCACGAGGCAGTATCAATGAACCGTACAAAACACAGCCTGCGAGCTTGGCGGCGTAGAACGGATCGACGCCGGAATTTGAAGCCGCGCCGGCCTGGAGCTTGTCATGGCTGATCAGTGCGGCGCGCGCCATTTGCCACCCTGCCAACACCGTGCCCGACAACATCAGATAAGGAACGCTGCCCAGAAACGCAGCCCGTGGAGACTTTTCCTGCGCAAGCATGGCCTCTGTGGCGTCTTGATAAGCTGTAATCGAAGCCTCGAAATGGCGCGCCAGCACTTGCATCCCGCCCTGGTGTGTGCCTTCGCGCCCTGCGCACGCATGCAGGGCGGCGAGCGTGTCGCGCATTGGTCGGGCCAGACTTTGAGCCGCCACCGCGCCTTCACGCCACGTTTTTCTTCCCAATAGATCGTTAGCCTGAATGGCTGTGGTGCCTTCGTAGATGGGCAGGATGCGGGCATCTCGATAATACTGCGCTGCGCCTGTTTCTTCGATATAGCCCATTCCGCCATGTACCTGTACGCCCAGCGACGCAACCTCGACGGCGTTTTCAGTGCAGAAGCCCTTGATGATGGGAACCAGGTATTCGTGCAGGGCTTTCTGGCGTTTACGTTCTTCGGCGTCGTGATGGTGGCGGGACAAATCAAAAGCTTTGGCGCCCTGCGCGGCAAGCGCCCTGCCGCCGTCGGCAAGGACGCGCATGGTCCAGAGCATACGCTGCACATCGGGATGCCGATTGATGGTCACCGTACCGCTCGCCGGATTGTCGATATCTTGCCCCTGCAACCGCTCGCCGGCATACGCCCAGGCGCGCTGGGTGGCCCTTTCAGCCACGGCTACACCCTGTACGCCCACCGCAAAACGGGCCGCGTTCATCATGACGAACATGTATTGCAGGCCGTGGTGGGCTTCGCCCACCAAATAGCCGATGGCGCCTTCGCCTACCTCACCCTTGCCCGAGCCGTACAACATGACCGCGGTTGGGCTTGCATGGATGCCCAGCTTGTGTTCAAGCGAAGCGCACCACACGTCGTTACGCGCTCCGATCGAACCATCCGCGGCCGGAATGAACTTGGGAACAACGAATAATGAGATGCCTCTGACCCCGGGCGTCGCATCAGGCAGCCGGGCCAGAACGAGATGAATGATGTTTTCGGTAAGGTCGTGTTCGCCGAAAGTGATGAAGATTTTCTGGCCAAACAAGCGATAGCTGCCGTCGGGCTGGGGCTCAGCCCGCGTCTTGAGCAAGGCCAGATCGGACCCTGCCTGCGGCTCGGTGAGATTCATGGTGCCGGTCCAGCGGCCTTCGATCAGGGCGGGAATATACTGAGACTGCTGTTCGGGGCTGCCAACGGTGGACAACGCCTCGATGACGCCATCCGTCAAGAGAGGGCACAGCGAAAACGACAGGTTGGCCGCATTGATGTTTTCTACAGCAGCAGTGCCCACCAGCTTGGGGAAGCCCTGCCCGGCCAAGGCGGCATCATGTTGCAAGCCCTGCCAGCCGCCTTGGGCGTAGCCCTCGAATGCCTGGCGGAAGCCGGGGGATGTCTCGACGGAACCATCGTTCCAACTTGGAGGGGAGGTATCTCCGGACGCATTGAGCGGCGCTATTTCCGACTGGACAAAACGTGCGTTTTCGTCCAGCACCGCGCGCACAAGGTCGGGGGTAAGTTCATTGAACGCCGGCAGACTCAACAAATCGGATAAGCCGGACAGCTCTTCGATAACGAATTGGAATTCCCTCAGGGGTGTGCGATAGCCCACGATGCGTCTCCTTCGGGTTGTCACACAGGGCCGACCCAAGGGTCGGCCCTGTGTGATTGACGTTTACAGCGAACTGGTAAGTTCGGGCACAGCCTGGAAAAGATCAGCAACCAGGCCATAGTCGGCCACGCCGAAAATAGGGGCTTCGGCGTCTTTGTTAATGGCCACGATCACCTTGGAGTCTTTCATGCCGGCCAAATGCTGGATGGCGCCAGAAATGCCTACCGCTACATAAAGCTGTGGCGCAACGATTTTGCCGGTTTGACCGACCTGCCAATCGTTGGGCGCATAGCCGGCATCAACCGCTGCGCGCGAAGCACCCAGGGCGGCGCCCAGCTTGTCGGCTAGTGGCTCGAGCAGCTTGAAGTTCTCGGCGCTGCCCATGCCCCTGCCGCCGGAAACAACGACGGTGGCGCCGGCCAGCTCGGGACGGTCGCTCTTGGCCAGCTCGCGGCCCACAAAAGACGAACGGCCGGAGTCAGCCACGGCGTCCAGGGTTTCGACCGAGGCCTGGCCTCCTTCTGCGGCGACCGGATCAAACGCGGTGGTACGCACTGTGATGACCTTGATGGCATCGGCGGACTGCACGGTGGCAATGGCGTTGCCGGCGTAGATGGGACGCTGGAACATGTCGGCCGCATCCACCGAGATGATGTCCGAAATTTGTGCGACATCAAGCTTGGCTGCAACACGCGGCGCGACGTTCTTGCCTTCGGCCGTGGCGGCGAAAAGAATGTGGCTATAGCCTTGGGCCACGGCAAGCACTTGCGCGGCGAGGTTTTCGGCCAGGCCTTCCGCCAGGGCCGGGCCATCGGCCAATAGCACCTTGCCCACACCTGCAACTTTTGCGGCCTGGTCGGCAACAGCCTGCACGCCCTGACCCATGACCAGAACGTGGACGTCGTCGCCGAGCTTTTGGGCTGCGGCCACCGCATTGAGAGTGGCGCCCTTAAGATCGGCGTTATCGTGTTCTGCAATGACTAATATCGACATGTTTAGATCACCTTTGCTTCGTTCTTGAGTTTGTCCACCAAAGCGGCCACGTCGGCCACCACCACCCCGGCCGAGCGCGCAGGCGGCTCGGAAACCTTGAGCGTCTTCAGGCGCGGTGCGGCATCGACGCCGAGATCTTCGGGCGTGACGGTTTCAAGGGGCTTCTTCTTGGCCTTCATGATGTTGGGCAGCGTGACATAACGCGGCTCGTTCAGGCGCAGGTCGGTCGTGATAATGGCCGGCAGCTTGAGCGCCACGGTTTCAAGGCCGCCATCGATTTCGCGGGTGACCGTGGCTGTGTCGCCCGAAACCTCTACCTTGCTGGCGAATGTGGCCTGCGGCCAATCGAGCAGCGCGGCCAGCATCTGGCCCGTCTGGTTGGCATCGTCGTCGATGGCCTGCTTGCCCAGAATGACCAATTGCGGCTGCTCTTTGTCGACCAGGGCCTTAAGCAGCTTGGCAACGGCCAAAGGCTGCAGTTCGGCGTCGGTCTGGACCAGGATGGAGCGATCTGCGCCGATCGCCATGGCGGTGCGCAGTGTCTCTTGACATTGTGCAACGCCGCAAGAGACGGCAACCACCTCGGTGGCGACGGATTTTTCCTTGAGCCGAGTGGCTTCTTCGACGGCGATCTCGTCGAACGGGTTCATGGACATCTTGACGTTGGCGATATCCACATCGCTTTGATCCGATTTAACGCGCACCTTGACGTTGTAATCAACCACACGCTTGACGGGTACCAGTACCTTCATCGAGCATTACCTCCGGAACATAAATGAAAATTCGTTTTTGATATTCGCCTGTACCCATGTCGCCGGCACGGCGCAAACCGCTAAATTAATTTGTGTAATACAGCATTCTACAGCTTTGCCAGGGCCTTGATGTGCGCTGCAACACTGCGCCCTAGAGCAGACGGGTCGTAACCGCCTTCGAGAAAACTGACCACCCGTCCCTTTGCAGTGCGATCCGCCAGTTCGACAAGCCGGCTGGTGATCCACGCATAGTCGGACTCGACCATATCAAGCCCTCCGAGCATGTCGTCACGATGGCCGTCGAAGCCGGCCGAAATAAAAATGAACTCTGGAGCGAAAGCCTCGAGCTTGGGCATCCAGCGCGAATCGACAATATCACGCAAAGCTTGGCCGCCAGTATGAGCCGGCACCCCCACGTTGACCATATTGGAGCTCGGATTTAAAGCGTATACATTAGGAAAAAGCGATTGTTGGAAAAAGCTGCACATCAGGACCCGCTCATCTCCGTCAAACATTTCTTCGGTACCGTTGCCATGATGCACGTCAAAATCGATGATCGCTATCCGTTTTAACCCGTATTTTTCAAGTGTATACGCTGCAGTTATGGCGAGATTGTTAAGAAAACAAAAGCCCATGGCCTGCTGCGGCCGGGCATGGTGGCCGGGAGGACGAACCGAGCAAAACGCGGTGTGGGCCTGCTCGTCCATGATGGCATCGACTGCGCCAATGCCCGCCCCCGCCGCCGCCAGGGCGGCGGACAAGGTATGGGGATTCATAATCGTGTCGGGGTCGAGCTCGACATGACCTTGTCCCGGCGACGTTCGACGCAAATAGTCAAGATGTGAGGCGCTATGCACGCGTAAAATGTCTTCGTCCCGAGCGGGTATCGCCTCGCGCTCCTCCAGCAGCCCTTCCAGACCACTTGAAATGATTTGATCGTTGATGGCATCGAGACGGAAAGGATTTTCAGGATGCCATTCGCCCATTTCATGCAAGCGGCATTCGGGGTGGGTAATATAAAGGGTCTGCATAAGGAGGATTATGTTCAAACCCGTCCGCATTTTGCAAGTCGCGGCAGCCGTACTGCTCGGCGGCTGTGCATCGAGCCAGACAGCTCACCCGCCTGCCGCACAGCAGGCAACCCCGGCAACACAGGCCCCGGCCCCTGTCGGCCAAGGCGCTGACTGGCCCCGCAGGGCGGCCTCTGCAAGCTCCGGGCCCCATGCTTTTACCGGCAATCGAGGTCAGCTCAAACCTGAAATCCAGGAATACGCCCAGAACGTGGCTGCCAAGCGCGGCTTGCCCCTGGCCCATGTAGAGGCTCTGCTTCAAGACGCACACTACGATGCCAAGGCCGCCGAACTGATGTCGCCCGCCAAGACCCGTGTACGCCGAAGCTGGGTCACATACCGCAAACGCTTCGTCGAACCCGTGCGCATGCGCGCAGGCCTTGAGTTCTGGGCCGCACATCGCGCCATTCTCGACCAGGCCGCCGACCGCTATGGAGTTCCTCCGTCGATCATCGTTGCCATCATAGGCGTGGAAACCATCTACGGTCGATACACAGGCAACTTCTCGGTGCTGGACGCCATCGCCACCCTGGCGTTCCGCTACCCCGACCCCGACCGGCCGGATCGCGTGCAACTGTTCCAGGAACAGCTTGCCGACCTTATCGTGCTCGACCATCAGGGCGTGCTCGATGCGCGCCGGGTCACAGGCTCATTCGCCGGAGCCATGGGTTTGCCGCAATTCATGCCCGGCAGTCTGATGCGCTACGCGGTAGACGGCGACGGCGACCGCATCATCGACCTGGCCGCAAGCCCCGAAGACGCGATCATGTCGGTTGCCAACTTCTTGATTGAACACGGCTGGCAACCAGGGCTGCCTGTTTTCGCGCCGGTCGCGCTGCCTGCCGACACGAAATCCCTGGTGCACGGCGGACTCGAACCCGTATACGACTGGAAACACCTGCAGGCACGCGGAGCAACGACTGCCCATGCTGTCACGGCGGGCAATCAACCGGCGCCCTGGACTCAGCACAAGCTGGGAATCGTCGACCTGGTCGACGAGCCCCGCAAACAGGTTGAGTACCGTAGCGGAACCCCCAATTTCTTTGCCATCACCCACTACAACCGAAGCTATTTCTACGCGGCCTCGGTGGCCGATCTGGCCGACGAACTGGCCTCGCGCATGGGTTATGGCTACCCCAACTGAGCCTGACCCGGGGCCATCGGCAGTGTTACTCTAAAAGGCCGCCCGAGGGCATGTGGGCAAACCATGAGCGAAGGCCAATGTCGATACACTCTTCTCTTTCGCGGCGACCCGATTCGGGCCGCCGCCCCGGTAACGACAACACAAGTTCGAACCCGGCACTTGACGACGCCGAGCTAGACGAGCTCAAGCGCGGGTTAATGGCATCGCCGGCCGAAGTGTCGCCGAAATACTTGTACGACACCGTGGGTTCCAAACTCTTCGAAACCCTGTGCCTGCTTCCCGAGTATTACCCTACCCGAACCGAAGCCGCCATCCTGCGGTCTCGGCTGGCCGACATAGCACGGGTCACTTCACCGAGCGCAGTGCTTATCGACCTGGGTGCGGGGAACTGCGCAAAGGCTGAACAGCTTTTCGACGCCCTGGCTCCGTCGCACTATGTGGCAGTGGACATCTCCGCCGAATTTGTTCGAAACGCTTTACGCAGATTGCGGCCACGCCATCCAGAGATCAGGATGAAGGCATTGGGCCAGGATTTTTCTCGCGGCGTGAATCTGCCCGACGACGTGCCCACGCAAAACCGGCTCTTTTTCTATCCGGGCTCATCCTTGGGCAACTTTGCGCCCACCGAGGCGCACCGCTTCCTGGCCGGACTGCGCCAGACCACGCAAGATAAAGCCTCGCTGCTTCTGGGCGTCGATCTGGTCAAGGACACCCGCGTTCTCAACGCCGCCTACGACGATGCGCTCGGACTGACCAGCGCCTTCAATCTCAACTTGCTGCGTAACCTGAACCGGCTGCTCAGCGCCGACTTCGATGTTCGCGATTGGCAACACCAGGCGTTTTTCAACGAGCGGCACAGCCGCATCGAAATGTACTTGCAGGCCAGGCGCGATTTAGAAGTGCACTGGGATGACCAGACGCGGCACTTTGCTCGCGGAGAACGCATCCACACTGAAAATAGCTACAAGTACACCCGCGAATCCCTGACCGCGTTGCTGGAAGAGGCCGGCTGGAAGCTGACGGACTTCTGGACCGACGAGTCAGACTGGTTCGCCGTCTTGCATGCCCAATCGATGCCAGTGCGCGCATGAGCTCAAAGGACCCCGTGATGAGTGCCTCCAGCACCCTGCTTTCCCGATTCGAAAATGTCAGGCGCGCCACAGCGATGCTGGCCGAACCCCTAAGCGACGAAGACTGCGGCGGCCAGTCGATGACCGACGCGAGCCCCGTAAAATGGCATTTGGCCCATACCACCTGGTTTTTCGAAACCTTTGTACTCGAGCGCTTCGAACCCGGCTTCAGGCCGTTTCATCCCGCCTTTCGCATGCTGTTCAATTCCTACTACAACGGGGTGGGCGAGCAATACCCGCGTTCTCAGCGCGGGCTGATAACGCGCCCCGGCATGGACAAGGTGTGGGACTACCGCAATGATGTGGACGCTCGTATCGAATCACTGATTCTGATCTGCGCCTCGCCTTCGGGCAGTCACGGCCCCGAGGTAGAGCGCCTGATCGAACTGGGTATGCAGCACGAACAACAACACCAGGAATTGATCCTGACCGACGTGCAGCACCTGTTCTGGCACAACCCCCTGCGCCCGGCGTATCAAGACTCGCGCAACGAATCCATGCCCAAGGCGCCGACGCCTTCGCCTCTGCGCTGGTTGCCCTTTGACGAAGGCGTGGCCCAGATAGGAAGCCAAGGCGATGGATTCCATTTCGACAACGAACTGCCCCGGCATAAGCAGTACCTGGCACCCTACGCACTGGCGTCTCGTCTGGTCACTAATGCGGAATATCTAACCTTTATCGACGCAGGCGGCTATCAAGACCCTGCCCTGTGGCTGTCCGAAGGGTGGGCCTGGCTGGGGGCCGGAGCCCGGCCAATTACGCACCCCTTGTACTGGCAGCAACGCGACGGCGCTTGGCAGGAGTTCACTTTGCACGGCATAGAGCCGCTTCAACCCGACGGCCCCGCGCTTCATCTTTCATACTATGAGGCGGATGCCTATGCACGGTGGGCTCAGGCTCGGCTGCCCACAGAGACCGAATGGGAGCATGCCGCAAGCTCCACAGGCAACGGCCGAGGCGCCGGGGAACCCGCCGGCACGCCTGCAATAGAACAGCTGTTCGATACGGCGTGGCAATGGACGTCCAGCAGCTACGCGCCTTATCCGGGCTTCAAACCCCAAGCCGGCGCCATAGGTGAATACAACGGCAAGTTCATGGTGAACCAGTACGTGCTGCGTGGCGGGTCATGCTTGACCCCGCCCGGCCACAGCAGATCAACCTATCGCAATTTCTTCCCGGCCCACGCACGCTGGCAATACACCGGATTGCGGCTGGCACGCTCGCTATAAGGCGGCCCACGGCCAAAAACTAATTGAACACCCCGGTGGACAGATAGCGGTCGCCACGGTCGCAGATGATGAACGCGATGGTCGCGTTCTGGGCCCGCGAAGCCACGCGCAGCGCCGCCACCAGCGCCCCCGCCGACGAGATGCCGGCGAAGATGCCTTCTTCGGCGGCAAGCCGCCGAGCCATTTCCTCGGCCTCGTGTTGGCCGATGTATTCGAACGCATCGACCTTTTCAGGATGGTAGATTTTGGGTTGGTACGCCTCGGGCCATTTGCGAATACCGGGAATGGAAGCGCCCTCTGCCGGCTGTGCACCGATGATCTGGACGCTTGAGTTCTGGCTGCGCAAATAGCTTCCAACGCCCATGATGGTGCCGGTTGTACCCATTGCGCTGACAAAATGCGTAATACCGCCGTCAGTTTGCCGCCACAGCTCGGGCCCGGTCGTGTCGATGTGGGCCTGGGTGTTGTCAGAGTTGGCGAACTGATCCAGCACCTTGCCTTTGCCCTCGTCCTGCATGGTGGCGGCCAAATCGCGCGCGTATTCCATGCCGCCTTGGCTGGCCGGGGTAAGGATCAACTCAGCCCCGTAAGCCGTCATGGCTGCGCGACGCTCGAGCGACAGATTGTCGGGCATGATAAGGACCATCTTGTAGCCGCGCACCGCGGCCACCATGGCCAAGGCGATGCCGGTATTACCGCTTGTGGCTTCGATAAGCGTGTCGCCCGGCTTGATCTCGCCACGCTCTTCGGCGCGGCGGATCATGGAATGGGCGGCGCGGTCTTTGACGGACCCGGCCGGGTTGTTGCCTTCGAGTTTGGCCAAAATGACATTGCCGCGGTCTTGCGTCTGCTGCCCGGGAATGCGCTGCAGGCGAACCAGGGGCGTATCGCCTATGGTTTGCTCAATGGTGGGATACGATTTTTTCATGAGCAAATGATACACCTATCCCGGGCAGCATACCGACCCTACTTGCCGGCCTTGCGCTGAACCGCCGGTACCGGCGCTTTAGGTGCGGAACCCCCCGCCCCGACCGTAAGACCCGCCGCCTGCAAGGACTTCGCCTTTTTAGGGCCAATGCCTTTTACGCGTTCGGCAAGATCTTCAAATGACTCGAAACTACCACCGCGCGTGCGCTCGTCGACGATGGTCTGCGCTGTCTTGGGGCCGATGCCGGTAATGGTTTCAAGCTCTTGTGCACCGGCGCTGTTGACATTCACCGCCCAGGCGGCGGACACACCCAGCGCCAACACCATACCCAACAAAGCTCCGACTGTCCCGCGGCATTGGGCGGACCACCTTGCGGCGACAGAGCGGCGCACCGGACCAAGGCGGTTACCAGCGCCTTGGCGAAGAAAAGGGGTGTTTCCTTCGCTTTGCTTGCGGGCGGCATCCCTGGCGGCTCGCCGCGCCAATCGCACTGAACGCGGATCGCGGACCAACCTGCGCCTCTTGACAGCAGCAGGCGGCGGTGCGGGAACGCCGGGCTCGTCGCCGTGCGACGCGTCTTGACCCCCAGGCGATGCAGCATCGTTGGAAGCCTGACGGCGAGGCTCGGACAGAGGGCGGGCTACGGTGGATTCTGTGAAAGGATTCATGGCGATCTCCGATTGAATGAACCGAAAAGGCAGGCCGTGAGCACCGGCCCGTCTGTCACCATGATGCATTTGCTTGACGTCTGGAACCACAGCAGAAGCCATAGTTGATCCATTCGTACATTTACGCACTTTGGGTTGACGCTGTTGATAGTTTTATGGTTCTTAGACAGTACCTATGCCCTATGAAGAACGTTGGTTCTTAAGCCGTTCCCAGCGATGGGGCGTTGCTGGTTATTAGGACGTTCCCATGGCCTGTGAAGCATTGCTGACTATTAAGCCCTTCCTTTGCTTTGCGAGGCATTGCCGGCTATTAAGACGTCTCTGCGCTGCGGGTAGCTCCATCACAGAGACTGCGTCGGAGTGTAGTAGAGGTTTGCGCGCGAAGCATCGCGAGCCAGCCATCTTGAAAGGGGATGACAACAATCTCAGCAATCCAAGAATCCATGTCTCTGAAGCACCACATCTTGCAACTAAAGAATCCATGCCTCTGAAGCACCACATCCTGCAATTCAAGAATCCCTGAGGCGTGTGGCGGGCGGGTATTTTGGGCGACGTCCGACCAAGCCGAGCACCTTGCCATTTCGGGGGTGCAA
>NZ_JBIQLE010000042.1:0-21098 GCF_044464525.1 Pusillimonas sp. | reverse complement strand
TTTGCTCTTGCAGGTGTGCGATGGCCCTTAGTTGGCGAACCATTTGCAGGCGTCTTCTACGCAGCGCGGTGTCTCGGGGTGCGCGACTACTACTGGCGGAGCGGTTCGCCGGAACCGTTTTAACCTTCAGCTTTGAGCCCGTGCATGATGTATCTGGCGCAGGAGCGTGATCCGGCGACAGAGAAGGGTCGTCCGAGGTATTCATGGTCATCTCGCTATGGCTGTTGGCGCTGCCCGGAAGGCTTTCAAGCTGCTGGCTGCACCGGGTAAAAGCCTGCTTCCATGATAGGGGTATTTGTTTACAAATGCAACTATATGAAACCCTTAAGTCAAAAAGCCTATTTTTTGACGAAATAAGCCGATTTGGCGAGCGATCTGGCCCTCAAGGCAGGCGACAATTAAACTTGATGATGTTTCACTTGTGCAGGAGCCTTGTTACACATGTCTTCCCCTGTTTTAGATCCGCTTCTTTCATCCGAGCGTGTCGAGCATGTCGATGCGGCTATCGACTCGCGCCAATCGATCCGCGCGTTCTCCAGCCGACCGGTAGACCGGGACGACATCCGCGATATCCTGGCGGTGGCCAGCCGGGCGCCCTCGGGGGCGAACGTCCAACCATGGAAAACCTATGTATTGCAGGGTAAGACTCGCGATACCTTGGTAGAGAAGGTATGCGCCGCGCACGATTCGATTTATGCCAACCCCCAGGAAGCCGAGCGCCATCAAGAGGCCTATGCCTACTATCCTCGACAATGGATCAGCCCGTATATTGAACGCCGCCGTGAGAACGGCTGGGGCCTGTATGGTCTGTTGGGAATCGCCAAAGGCGAGAAAGACCGGATGCACGCCCAACACCAACGTAATTTCCGGTTTTTCGACGCGCCGGTAGGTTTGTTCTTCACGGTGAATACCGTCATGGGGCAAGGGGCCCTGCTTGATTGCGGTGCTTTCATGCAAAACATCATGATCGCCGCGCGGGCGCGCGGGCTTGATACGTGTCCACAGGCGGCCTGGAACTCTTACGCCGGCATTATCCTGCCCCACATCGGCGCAAGCGAAGACGAAATGCTGGTATGCGGCATGTCGCTGGGTTGGGCGCAGTCTGACGCAATCGTAAACACCTTCCGGACGCCCAGGGTGCCGCCAGAAGACTTCACGGTCTGGCGAGACTAAGCCGCAATGCCGGGCAACGCGCAATATCTAAGCTTGAACCGCAGCGACGAAGCGCTGAGGCTTATTGTGCGGGGCGACTGGCTGCTGGCAAATTACCAGGCGATAGAAGCTGAGATCAGTGCTCTTCTGACTAAATCCGCCAATGCTGTGCGAGGCGGCGATCCATCGGTGCTAGGTGTCGACGAGGTCGATCTTGGCGACTTGGCCGCAGTTGATACCGCGGGGGCGGCCCAGCTTGCGCGGCTCGTCGGCCCCGCGCGCCTGCGTGAACTTCTGGCCGGGCAACAGAAACTTCCGTCCGAGCGGCTGGCCTTGTTGATGGCCGTCGCCGCGACCCAGCCCGAGAAGACCAGTTCGCCCGCTACTGCGTCCGCCCTGCGTGAGCTATTGGGCCGCATCGGCATGTCGATGGAAGACATAGGGAAGCTCATCGTGGCTTTGCTGGGCTTCATGGGGCTTACTTTCGAGGCGCTTGCCCGCAACCTCTTCCGGCCATGGCGCTGGCGCCTGACCGCCGTGGTGGCGCAACTTGAACAGGCGGGGCTTAATGCCGTACCCATTGTTGCTCTGCTGACTTTCATGGTGGGCGCGGTCATTGCGTTCCTGGGCGCGACGGTATTGGCCGATTTCGGCGCCACCATCTACACGGTCACCCTGGTTGGTTTCTCGTTTTTGCGCGAATTTGCGGTGCTGCTTACTGCGATCCTGATTGCCGGGCGCACGGCCAGTGCCTACACCGCGCAGTTGGGCTCCATGAAGGCCAATGAAGAGATCGACGCCATCCGCATGATGGGCCTGAGTCCGATCGACTTGCTGGTATTGCCGCGCATTATCGCCTTGCTGATCGCCATGCCGGCCCTGACGTTCGTGGGCATGGTGTCGGGTATCCTGGGGGGCATGTTGGTTTGCGCGGTTGCGCTCGACATTTCGCCGAGCATGTTTCTAACCATCTTCCAAAGAGACATCGACCTGCGCCATTTCTTTCTGGGCATGGCCAAGGCTCCTGTGTTTGCCTATCTGATCGCCATAATCGGCTGCCTCGAAGGGTTCAAGGTGCGCGGAAGCGCCCAGTCGGTCGGCGAGCACACCACCTCGGCGGTAGTGCAGTCCATTTTTGTCGTGATACTGATCGATGCGCTTGCCGCGCTCTTTTATATGGAGATGGGATGGTAGAAGACACCGCCGCGCCGTCCATTGTCCAGGTACGGGGGCTGGTCAACCGCTTCGGCAGCCATGTCGTGCACGAAGGTCTTGATCTGGATATCCGCGAAGGCGAGATCCTGGGAGTGGTCGGCGGCTCTGGAACCGGCAAGTCGGTGTTGTTGCGATCCATCGTCGGTTTGCAGCCGCCGGCGGCCGGCAGCATACATATGTTCGGGCACGACTTGCTTGCCTTGCCCGCCGAAAAGCGGGTACACATCGAGCGCCGCTTTGGTGTGATGTTTCAAAGCGGTGCGCTGTTTTCCTCATTGACCGTCATCGAGAATGTGGCTGTACCCCTGATGGAACAGGCAGGGCTGTCACGCCCGCAGGCCGAAGAACTGGCCCGCAGCAAGATCGGCCTGGCCGGCCTGCCCGACGCCGCGGGCGCCCAATATCCCAGTTCGTTGTCGGGAGGCATGGTGAAGCGCGCGGCGCTGGCGCGCGCGCTGGCCCTCGACCCTGATATCCTGTTCCTGGATGAACCGACGGCCGGGCTCGACCCGATCGGGGCTGGGGCGTTCGACCACCTGATCATGACTCTGCGCGATGCGTTGGGTCTAACGGTGTTTTTGGTCACCCACGATCTGGATACCTTGTATGCCAGCTGCGACCGAGTGGCGGTGCTTTCCCGGAAAAAGGTGTTGGCGGCCGATACGCTCGATCGCGTTGCGGCCATCGACGACCCGTGGATACGCGAATACTTTCATGGACCCAGAGGCCGCGCGGCGCTAGGCGCGGCGGAATCGTCTCGGAGCACGACATAATGGAACCCAGGGCGCATCATGTTCTGATCGGAGCTTTCACTGTCATCGTCGCAGTCGTGGCCGTGCTGTTTGCACTGTGGCTGGGCAAGGCGGGGCAGCATGCCGGCGAACGGCATTATGTCGTGGTCTTCAACGAGGCCGTGCGAGGCCTGACAGTGGGCAGTGCCGTGCAATACAACGGGATCAAGGTGGGCGAGGTGCAAGGCCTTACTCTCGACCCGAACGACCCGGCGGTGGTCAGGGCTCGCATCAAGGTTCAAGACAACATTCCCATCAAGCAAGATACCCGCGCGCGCCTGGTGCTTACCGGCATCACGGGCGCCTCGGTAATTGGCTTAAGCGGCGGAACCCCCGAGAGCCCCGAGCTTCCACAGCCCGAATCCGGCGACCCGGTCATTGTCGCCATGCCATCGCCCATTACGCAACTGCTGGCCAACAGCGATAACCTCATGACCAACCTGACCGCGCTTATCATGAGCGCCCAGCAGGTGCTGTCGCCTGAAAACGCCAAGCGTATCAGCAGGTCGTTAGATAATATCGAGCAGTTTTCCGCAGCGCTTGGGCAGCCGGCTGAAGACCTGGCCCAGCTCGTGCCCGCCCTGACGCAGGCAAGCCGCCAAGCTGAAGCCGCTCTTGAGCAAGCGACCGTGCTGATGGCCCGCGCCGACTCCTTGTTGGACGAACAGGGCACAAGCACGTTCCGGAGCGTCCAGCAAGCTATGGTGTCGCTGGAGGATACAGGCAAAAGCCTGAATCAATTGATCGACGAAAATCGCGCGGGTCTGCATTCGGGGGTTGACGGCCTGCGGCAGATCGGGCCGGCGCTTCACGAACTGCGCAGCACACTGGCCAGTCTTCAGGAAGTGGTGCGCAAGCTGGGCGACAGCCCGACCAATTTCTTGTTGGGTCGCACGAAGATCGAGGAGTTCGAACCATGATGCATATCATTGCGCATGCGCGGGTCTGGCTTGCCAAGGCTTGGCTGCCCGTTGTGTTGCTGGCCTTATCGGGTTGTGCCGTATTGCCCGAGTCGGAGACATTGACGTTCTACCGGCTGCCGGCGCCAGACACCGCGGTGTCGGAACAGGCCGATAACCGCGCGCCTGTGTCGGCTGTTGTGCTGCGCATAGCCACGCCTTACGGCAACAGGGCTGTGGACAGCACGCGTATTCTCGTCGTGCCCGAGCCCGAGCGAATCAGTGCCTACAAGGGCGCCCGCTGGAGCGATACCGCGCCGGTACTGCTGCGCGACCGCTTGATTGAGTCTTTTCGTGCTTCCGGAAAGTTTCGTTCCGTCGTTACGGACAGTGGCAACCTGGGGGCCGATCTGGAACTTTCGGGCGACCTTTCGCGGTTTCATGTAGTCTACCGGGCAGGCGCTCCCGTAGTGACAGTGTCGTTCGACGCCACACTGTCCGAGTCGTCTTCTTCGCGCATCCTTGCCTCGCGGCGTTTCGATGTAGAGCAGCCAGTGCATGGTAAAGAAGTGCCCGAGGTCGTGCAGGCCTTTGGCGCTGCGGTCGACGACTTGTCCGCCCGTCTGCTCGTTTGGGCGGAAGAGCAATCCAGGACGCAAGCTAATGGCTGACAATACTTTTCAAGGCGGGTTGTCGGCCCATGTCGAGGCTCTGGCGCCCGAGTGGCGCCAGGCCTTCCAGGCGGAACCTGTGCGGCGGGCCCTGCAAGACATCGACCAGTTTTTACAAAAGCGGCTCGCCGCCGGCGCGACAATTTTTCCTGCCAGGCCTTTTCGCATCCTGCAAGAGCTGGCCCCCGCAGACGTGAAGGTGGTGCTTGTGGGGCAAGACCCTTACCATGGCCCGGGTCAGGCCCAGGGCCTGGCGTTCTCTGTGCCCGACGACTGTCGTACCCCGCCCAGCCTGCGCAATATGTTCGCCGAGCTGGCACTTGAATATCCCGATCAATACCAGCCTCAGCGCAACAGCCTGCTGCGTTGGGCCAGGCAGGGAGTGTTGCTGTTGAATACCGCCCTTACCGTGGAAGCGCATCAGGCGGGCTCGCATTCGCGTTGCGGATGGACGACTGTGACCGATGCCATCCTGATGCAGGCGCTACGCCAGCTTCGGCCCAAAGTACTGTTGCTGTGGGGCGCGCATGCGCAGGCGCGCGAAGCCCTGTTGCAGAGCCACGAGACGAAGGGGCCGGTATACGTTCTGCGATCGAATCATCCTTCGCCTTTGTCCGCCACGCGGCCGCCGCGGCCCTTCATGGGTTGCGGACATTTCGCCGAGGCTAATCGCTGGCTCGAGACCCAGGGCGAGACAGGCATAGACTGGTTAAGTAATGACGAGCCGCCGGCGACTTCCGTCAACACAGCTCCAGGGCCCGATGCCGGCCGCAAGCCGCGGCAGGGTACTTTCTGGTAGCGTGTGTACGAGCCGGCGCAAGGGCTTGCCTCATGGCGGCGGTCACGCTTTATATGGGTGCTTGTCCATGTATTACTATGCCAGCATCGTGGCATATGAGCGCCATGCTTATTTCGGATCAATCAGCTTCAGGAGGTATGTTCCATGGCTTACGACAGCAACAATATATTTGCCAAGATTCTGCGCGGCGAGCTGCCTTGCATCAAAGTCTACGAAGACGACGAAACTCTCGCATTCATGGATATCATGCCGCAGGCGGACGGCCATGTGCTGATCGTGCCCAAAGAGGCCGCTGTAACCTTGCTCGATCTCTCCGAAAAGGGGGCCATGGCCGCCATACGCACAACTCGGCGCATTGCCATCGCCGTCAAGAAGGCTCTGGGCGTGGAAGGCCTGCATGTGGCTCAATTGAACGGCGCAGCGGCCGGCCAGACCGTGCCGCACATCCATTTCCATGTCATCCCGCATGCGGCCGGCGCCGTGTTGCGCATGCACGCAGCCGAGCCCGCCGCCGAAGCCGACCTGAAGGCCATGGCCGAACGCATCAAGGCTTGCCTGGCCTGAGTTGACTTAAGTCAACGCGCGCGTCGTGCCGGCTGGTACATTGGGGTAAGGTAAAAACTAGGAGTCCCACCATGGCGGAAAACAAATCACCTTCAAACCTCATGCCCGACCGGCTTACACAAACTCTGGACGAATTGGGCGCGCGTTGGGGCTGGTTCGTTGCGTTGGGCCTGGCATTGCTGGCGCTGGGCTTCATCGGTTTTGTCTACGTCTTTGCCGCAACATTGGTCAGCGTAATTTTTATCGGCGCCCTCATGTTGATCGGCGGCGTAGGCCAGTTGATCCACGCCTGGCGCGTAAAGCAACTGGCAGGCTTCTTGTTCTGGACCGCCAGCGGGCTGCTGTACGCGGGCGCCGGTGTGCTTGCCCTGGTCAACCCAGTGGCGGGGGCCTCGCTGCTGACGCTTTTGCTGGGTGCGACACTGATTGCGGTGGGCGCGCTGCGCCTGTGGATCTGGTTCAATAATCGAGGCCAGCGCGGCTGGCCATGGTTGGCGCTGTCCGGGGTGTTTACCCTTGCAACCGGAATTCTGGTGGCGGCTTTATGGCCCGGCAACAGTTTGTGGCTGCTTGGCTTGCTGTTGGCCATCGACTTGCTGATTCAGGGATGGTCTGCCCTGTTGCTGGGCTTGGCGCTTAGGCAGCGCAGATAAGCAGGCGTGCTGCTGGTGTCGGTGATGCCGCCGGCCAGCATGTCGTTCGTGCCGAAGATCACAGTGCTCGGTTGGCCGTGGCGGTTTGCCGCGGTGGCTCTCATTATGGCAAGGAAGATAGGGTAAGCTGAAAGCCAGCATCCCAGGAGAGATTTATGGCGACAAAAGAGGTTGATGGATTTGAGGTAACGTCCGGCGCGCGCCACATTGGTCAAGGGCGCCCAATTCCCCAAATTCAAACCAGAGCACTGGACGGTTCTGTTGCGCCTCGCTGGTTCGATATCGAAACAGACAAGTCGTTCCGATCCGCTCAAGAGGCGCATGCGGCTGCTAACGCGGTAGTGCTTGCCGTCGAGTCGGTGGATAAGAATGGGGTGCCGCATCCGCTGGCGTCCTGAATGGCCAGAGGGCCAGCATGCCGGTTTGTCTAGCCAAATAGCCGGCATCGGCCGAAAGTGCTTATATAACGCCTGCGGAAACAAAATGCGGCTTTGCAAAAACCTTGCAAAGCCGCATGAATACTGGTGCCGATGAAAGGAGTCGAACCCTCGACCTTCTCATTACGAATGAGCTGCTCTACCAACTGAGCTACATCGGCTAAGCCCGAAATTATACACATTCTAAGGCCGGCATGCCCCGGCCTTAAAGAGCGGCGTGCAGGCTTATCTGAAGCCCCGGCTTTTGGCCAGAGCCTCGCGTTCGAGCGTGCTGACATACCTTTGAATGCGTGCCAAGGCTGCGCCGCGCAGGTTTTCGAATGCGAACCCCAAATGCCGCAATTGTTTGCCGGCTCGCTCGAATTCGCGCATCTGCACCAGTCTCAACGTAATTTCCAGAGGTTCAGAACCAGGCAGGGCCAGGGTGCAGCCCGAGTAGATTTGCCCCACGACACCTTCCAATTGGTTTGCGGAATCAGATGCGCCCAGCCCCGTGCCGCTAAGATCTTCGAGCGACAGTGTGACCGCGCCATTTTCGACCGGAATGGTGCACAGCACGGGATTATTTTGCGGGGTGGCTACACGGAAGGTATCGCGCCGTTGTATGCGGATCAGCTCGGCGGGGTAGGGAAGATTCAAAGCCGGCCGGTCTTGATACAGTCGTGAGGTAGCCGGGCCGGTGGCGAAGCTGACGTGCACACCGTTTTGCGATGCTTCGAAATGCAGTTTTTCAGCGTCCAGCATTTGTCTGGACAGCTTGTCGTCAGAGCTGCCATCAAAGATTAGTGCTTCTTTTTTTGAGTCTATGTGCAGCAACGTGGTCAGGATAGAGGCGTCGCCGCCCGTTGCCCGCATGTGGATGAGGCGGTTTTCGAGCGCCAGGCTGCGCAATACATCCAGGATGTCCAGTTGGGACGTTAGCGCGTAGCGGTTGGTGTGCTCGGGCGTAGATTTATTGTTTTTCACGACGTATGCAGGCAAACAACTAGTGACAAAAAGCTATTACAGCAAAAATCGGGAGGCGCCGGACGATATTTCACGCAGTGTCCCGCAAAATTCGTGTGCGGCGGCTGGCATCCTGTTTCTGTGTCGGGTTGCTTTAGCGAAGGGCGTCTTCCTGAGAGTCGCTCCGCTCTTGGGTGGCGGAGGGGAATAAATCCCACACTGCAATGAACAGCGCGGCAATCAAGGGCCCAATGACGAAACCGTTCAACCCGAAAGTGGTCAGCCCCCCGATGGTGGAAATCAACACGACGTAGTCCGGCAGCTTGGTGTCCTTGCCCACCAGCAGCGGACGCAGGATGTTGTCTACCAGGCCAATGACCAGTACGCCGTACAGGATCAGGATGGTGCCCAGCCAATAATCGCCCGTGACCAGGAAATACGCGGCGACCGGCAGCCAGATGATGGCGGCCCCAACCGCCGGCAGCAACGATAGCAACGCCATGATCACGCCCCAAAGCAGGGGGCCTTCGATGCCGAGTATCCAGAAAATCAGCCCGCCCAGGGCGCCTTGGGTGGCAGCCACCACGATATTGCCCTTGAGAGTGGCACGCACGACGGTGATGAACTTATGGATGAGAAGCTGCTTGTGTTCGGTGCTGAGTGGAAGGGCCGTCATGATCTTGCGAGCCAGCGGCGAGCCATCGCGCAGCAGGAAAAACAGCAGATACAGCATGATGCCCAAGCCGATAAGGAACTGGAAGGTGTTTTGCCCTATATTGACCGCTTGCGAGGCAAGAAACTTGCTGCCTTGCAGCGCCCCGGCGGACAGCTTTTCTTGAACGCTGAACAGGTCTGTCAGGCCGAGCCGTTCGAGCGACGCGTGCAGCGAGGGTGGCAGGGCGCCGACGATCTGCTCAAAGTAACCGCCCAGGTTTAGTTCACCGCTTTCAATGCGCTTGTACAGGTTGGAACCTTCTTGCAGCAGGGACCCTGTCAGCAGTGTTAAAGGCAGGATGACCAAAAGCAGCACCAGCAGCACGGTCAGCAGCGCCGAAAGGTTCGGCCGTCCTGGCAGAAGCGTCAGAAGTCGGCGATGCAGCGGCATGAAGCTGATGGCCAGGATGGCGCCCCAGAAGATGGCGCCGTAATAGGGCAGCAGCAGCCGGCCGAAAGCCAGGGTGACAATCACCAGCAGGATGATAAAGGTTCGATAGTGCAGACCGCTATCGTTCATGAAGGCTCCGGTCGCTGTGAAAGAGGAACGCCGCGATGACGCGACGCACGCGCATTAGTATACCGGGGCTACAATCACGCTGCGCTTTTGTTCAGGCTTTGGCAGCCATGGCGCGCATACCGAACCGATCTGAGGATGGCGAGACATGCACGATAGCACTACAAAGGCTAAGGGCGAGGCGGGCCCTTCGCTGGCATTGAACGTGACAGTGCTGGCTTTTTTGGCCGGCATGGTGGGGCTTTGGACCATATTGTGCGCGGTCAGCCACAAGGCGCCCGACCTGGATGGCATGGAAGAGCTCGTCTGGGCCTCAAGCTTCGAGTTCGGCTACACAAAGCATCCTCCATTGCCCTCATGGCTGCTCTATGCCTTGACCAGTATTTTCGGCAAACCCATCTGGCTGGTCTTCTTTGCGGGGCAACTGGTTTCGGCGCTGGGCTTGTGGTTCGTGTGGCGGCTGGGCTGCGAGTTTACCTCGCCGCGCAGGGCGTTGATCGCCACTTTGATGGTGTCGACCACTTTGTATTTCTCATTGCGCGGCACCATCTATAACCACAATACCGCCCAGCTCTGGTCAATCGCGGCCAGCACCTGGCTGTTCTATCGCGCCTTGCGCTACGGGCGGGCCAGCTCTTGGCTCTGGCTGGGTGCGGTGGCCGGCCTGGCGATGATGACCAAGTACAGCGCGGTCGTACAGTTTGGCATTTTCCTTATTTTCATCGTGGTTCTGGGGCATTGGCGCGACCCCAAAGTGCAACGCGGCATCGTTCAGGCCCTTATCGTCTTTCTCGTGGTGATTTCGCCGCACGTGTACTGGCTGATCGACAATCACTTTGCGCCCTTCGGCTATCTGGACCGTTCGCTTGAGACCCAGTCTTACTCCGACGTGCTGAAAGGCATATTCGATTTCACGGTGGACCAATTGGCGCGTATCAGCCCGATGTTCATCGTGTGGCTGGGCTTGTATGTCTGGCACCGGCGCCGGCCTGTGGCCGAGCGGGGGCAAACCTATGCGTCAGAGCTGTCCAAGTGGGACAGATCGTTTCTGCTATGGGTGGGCCTGGGCCCTTTCCTGGCCACCATCTTGATGTCTGCGGTGCTGGGATCACGCCTGACGGCATCGTGGGGAACCACATTTTTTATTTTGTACGGCTATTTCGCGTTTTGGTGGCTGAGCGGTTCGGTGCAGGCGACCCTGCGCCGCACAGTCATTTTGGTGATTGCCGTACACGTATTGATGGCGATGGGTTATGCCCTGGCACGTGGCCCGCTGGCTCATTATTCAGGGCGCATGACGCGTTCAACCTTTCCCGGCCCCGAGATCGCTTTGCGCATGCAGCAGGCATGGGATGCGCACGTGCCTGGAGCCCCCCTTGGGCTCGTGGCCTCCGACACCTGGCTGGGCGGCAACATTGCCATCAACCTTGACCCTGTGGCGGAAGTGTTTGTCGGCGCAAACTATGCGCAGTCTCCCTGGCTTTCACCGGACACCGCCCTTGATTGCGGGGTTCTTGTGGCTTATAGCCCGACCTGGGGCACGCGTCCCTCTGAAGCCTTGCTGAGCCTGCATGAACAGGCCACATGGAAAGGCGTGGAAAGCCTGCGCTGGTCTTCCGAAAAAAGCCCGGTCATCGAAGTCGTCTGGGGCATTGTCCCGCCGACCGACGCCTGTGCCCGGTAAGCTGTCTACGACAGCTCGCCGGCATCAGAGGGCGTCACTCAACCGCAAGAGCGGCTCCGGCACTCCAGTGGTTGGCGGCCAGTGCGGCGGCTTCAGCGTCAGAGAGGTCGTCATGCACATAGAACCGCTTCTGCTCGAGCGGTGAACCGGTCTGCGCGTTTGCCAGCACGCGCAGCGAATAGTCCGGTTCATCCAGCATGTCGCTGGTTTCCGAAGGTTGCGAAATGATGTGGACCCGCTTGCCATGCAAGCGGCCGCCCAAGCAGATGGTCGTTGCCATGAAGGTCTCCGTTATAAATATGGTTATGTCGCCCGCGAAAGGCTAAAGCCATTATGCCAGCCGTTTATATTTACGATGGCGGCAGGGCGTTACAGTGGCAGAAAAACGATAGGAGGATATATGCCTGCTTATGCAGTTGCGGTGATGTGCTGCTGGTCGAGGGCGTGTCGCAGGGGCATAAGGGCGCCGATATTCTCGGCTGAAATAAGTCGGCAGTAAGTCCGTCCAATACTACCCAAGGAAAAGGGCCTACGTTTTCACGTAAGCCCTTGAAATGCTTGGCTCCCCGAACAGGGTTCGAACCTGTGACCTGCGGATTAACAGTCCGTCGCTCTACCGGCTGAGCTATCGGGGATCAAAGAAGAAAAACTATAGCATAAATTTCTGAAACGGCGCAAGTTAACGCGCTACATTTTACCGAGTGTGGGAGGTTCGGCAGCACCAGCGACACGCGTTGATTCGGCTCCAGGAAGGGCGCAGCCGCTGGGCTTTCGCAATGGCGTCCTCACAAGTTGAATGAGAGTCCAAGTCGATTTGGTTGGCGCGATGCGGCATGAAGGTGCATCCTATGGTCGCGTTGTGAACGTCATAGTCGCCGTTGGGTAATCTTCCGTCGTCCAGTATGAAATGTGGCACTGTCGCTCCGTAGTTGGGTTGGATCAGGTCTCCGCGTCTTCTTCGGAAGGAGCATCCACCTTCCGCCCGTTTACCACAATAGCTTGCACTTAATTCGGCCGTGAGTAAACAGATTTCACGCGTTCAATGCCATCTTGGTGTCTGGGCCCGCTTGCTATCGTCTTTCACCGCTGCGGCAACAGTTGCAGCCCCGTGCGACGAACCAACTCTTCATAGCTTATCGGCGGACCCGCTGTGGTGTTTGCATTGTTGGCTTGCCAATGCGCCCATGAACGACCCGTGGCGGCATCGTAGACCAGCTTGTACAGGTGAGTCGGCACCGCCACCTTGCCTTCTCCGATTTTCCTCGGTTGGCCTATATAGACCGGGCCGGTAAAGACATAGACATCACCCCGGGCGCGCATAATGTATTTGCGCGTGTCGCTCTCGATTTTTGCCCAGGCGCCTGAATTGTGGCGCTGGTCTTGCGGAACCATGTTCGCCAGGCTGAAGCTTTGTGCCATGGCCGAGGCTGTGTGCATGTCGGCAGCCGGCGCCATGTGGCCGCGTGAATACCCCGAGTTGCGATAATCGTTCAGCTCGGCGCGCTCCATCGCCGGCAGGCGCGCCTCGGGGTAGAAGCGGTCGGTGCGCTCGATGCCGCGGCCTTGGTTCAATATTTGTCGGTTCAATCGTTGTGCCACAACTACCGGTGTCTTGGTGTGCCCGTTGTGCAAGACGGCAAAAGCATCGAAGCACAATTCGCGCAGCGCCGCAGCAGCGGGCACTATCGGTGGCTGCCCTCCAGGGAAGAACTGGCGACACTTCGCGAAGCTTGTCTGAGCCTGTGGCCCGCCGGCAACCACTTGTGGCGCCACTTGCCCCTGGCCTGGCAGCCCAATCTGAGACAGTATGGGCTCGAGCGGTATCCGCTCGCACAATTGCGGATGTAAAACACAGCTCGCCGCACTGAATGACGTTACGGCGGAAACTACGAGCGCCCTAAAAAAGCGCTTGACGCGGCCCGACCGGGATTTCCTGCTGCTACTGCTGCGTCGTCTACGGACTACAGACTTCTTCTTTCTTGCCATGGCGGCCATTGTAGACAAGGTTCGACTTGCTCTGAATCAATACCGTCCGCATGCATTAGAAAGTAGAAAGGGCGTGGAAGCGCCGGCCACGACACTGTCGGTCAGAGCCGCTCAACCCGCGGAATGGAACTTGCTGAAGATTTCACTCATACCTGCATGGGCAGGCATGCCGGCTATCAGCACAACGTCCGGAAGGAGATTCTCATGGCTATTTGCGATTCATGCGGGAATGATTACGACAAGGCATTCCAGCTCAGTATTTCAGGAAAAACCTACACTTTCGACAGCTTCGAGTGCGCCATTCACACGGTTGCGCCGCATTGCGAGCACTGCAATGTGCCCATAATCGGCCATGGGCTGGAGCAAAACGGAAGAATGTTCTGTTGCGCTCACTGCGCACAGAAGGCAAATGTCTCTGGCTTGAAGGACCGAGCGGAATCCTGAATTTCGCATTGCCGGCCATGGCGCGAGGCCACGCTGGGTCTGCCAGCGGCAAAGAGACAAAATGGTTACCGAAGATTAGAATGGCTTGGTCAACATTTGTGGCGCCCCCGCCCGCGGGGAAGCGCCTGCCACCAACTTCTTTATTCAGGACGCCATGACGCAGACCACACCTCAAATCTATCGCGCCGATCAGGTCGGCAGTTTTTTGCGCCCCAAGTATCTGCTGGACGCGCGTGATCAATTCGCCAAAGGCCAGATCAATGCTGAGCAGCTTCGCGAAGTCGAAGACAAGGCCATTAGTGAAATCGTTAAATTCCAGGAAGACGTAGGCCTGAAAACGATCACCGATGGCGAGTTTCGCCGCACGTTCTTCCATGTGGACTTCTTGAAGCAAATCGGCGGGGTTCAAAGCGACGAACCCTTTGCCTTTCAGAAGCCCGACGGCACGATGGAGCTGGCTCCGCCCACCATTCGTGTGGTCGACAAGGTGAAGCATGCCAAAGACATACAAAAGGCCGATTTCGAATACCTGAAATCGCAGGTATCGGCTGGCCATACCCCCAAGGTGTGCATACCATCGCCTACCATGCTGCACTTTCGCGGCGGGCGTGGCGGCATCAGCAAAGAACACTACCCCGAGCTTGAGCCCGATTTCTATCAGGACGTTGCCAACGCCTATGGCGACGAATTGCGTTCGCTGGCCGCCGCCGGCTGCACCTATGTGCAAATGGACGACACCAACCTGGCTTATCTATGTGACGAAAACATGCGTGAGGCGGCACGCAACCGGGGCGACGACCCCAACGAGCTGCCGCACCGGTATGCCGGTTTCATCAACCGCGTGGTGGCGCAACGGCCTGAAGGCATGACCTTGGGCATCCATCTGTGTCGGGGCAACTTCAAAAGCACCCATGCGGCTTCAGGCAATTACGAGCCTGTCGCCGAGGCGCTGCTTTCCGAGATGCATGTCGATACTTATTTCCTGGAATACGACGATGAGCGCAGCGGCGATTTCCGGCCCCTGCGTTATCTGCCCAAGGGCAAACTGGTGGTGTTGGGGCTGGTCACGACCAAGTTCGGAACCATGGAATCCAAAGACGACCTCAAGCGCCGCATCGACGAGGCGGCCAAGTACGTGCCACTCGAGCAGTTGGCACTGTCGCCGCAGTGCGGGTTTTCCAGTACCGTGCACGGCAACGACATCGCCTTTGAAGATCAGCGCAACAAGCTGCGCCTGGTCATCGAGACGGCTCAGGAAGTCTGGGGCGAAGCTTAATCTTTACGTGTGTGGGGCCGGTCCTGCAGGGCCGGCTGATATGAACCTCGATCTGTTCGATACGGCTTCTTCAAAGGAAACCGAAGCGTTGGGGCGGCATGCTTTTGTATTGCGAGGGTATGCCTTGCCCTTTGTCGAAGGGATCCTGCCCGCGCTTGCCGCGATTGAAGCCGCGGCGCCGTTTCGCCGCATGCAAACGCCGGGCGGCCATACGATGTCTGCCGCGTTGACAAATTGCGGCGAACTGGGCTGGGTCAGCGATCGTAGCGGCTATCGATATTCCTCTGTCGACCCGCTTTCGGGGCGCCCATGGCCTGCCATGCCCGAAGTATTCAGGCAATTGGCTCAAGAAGCCGCCCGCGCCGCCGGCCTGCCGAACTTCAAGCCCGACGCATGTTTATTGAACTGCTACCTGCCGGGCTCGAAGATGGCCCTGCATCAAGACAAGAACGAGAATGACCTGACGGCGTCAATAGTGTCTGTGTCATTGGGCATACCGGCCGTATTCCTGTTTGGCGGTCATCACCGCAGCGACAAGGCTGCGCGCGTGCCCCTGTTCCACGGCGATGTGGTCGTGTGGGGCGGGGAAGACCGCATGAGGTTTCATGGCATCCTGCCGATCAAGCCCGCCGAACATTCGCTGTTGGGCGGCCGACGCATCAACTTCACGTTCAGGCAGGCCGGTTAACGCCCGCCTCGCTTTGTTGTGCGTCAGTGCAATGCGCGTAATGCGGCGCTAGGCCAGCCACGCCATCGGCTGCTTGGTCAGGGCCACGCCAACGATATACAGGAAGATGATTACCGCGATGATAGCCGCGACAGCGCGGCTGGCCGGCGTTTTGCCGCGCTTTATGGCTATCATGCCCACGGCGATGTAAAGCACAAGGCCGACGATCTTGGCGGCGATCCAGGGCTGGTGCCAGCCCAGCACGCTGGCCAGGTAGACGCCGGCCAACAGCAAAATAGTGTCGATGATGTGAGGGGCGATGCGCGCGAACCCCGATTGCAAGCGGGGCGAGCCGTTGACGGACCAACAGGCGCGAATGATGAACAGCACGATGCTTACAACGGCTGCGGTCATGTGTAAATGCTTGATGTATAGATAGGTCATGTTTTATTGAGGCATACAGAAGGGGGCGGGCCGGCGTATTAGCCGGCTTCCGGGAAAGGATCATCGGGCATTGTGGGCGAAATCGAAGGGTCGGTAAAGGCGTGAGTGCTAAATTGCCTGCGTCAACCAAGCGTTAACGCTGAGAGGTAACAATTACTATTTGCTCCGTTTTCTTATATTATTCAGCATGCAGGGCACATTTGTTTACACATGTGCTGAATATTTCACGTTTTCTTGCTGCCATGACTCCTAATTGGGCCCTCTTGTCCTTGCGTATTGGTGTTGCCGTGCCCGGGCCCAGAGGCCAACTTACCGCTATCGACAAGCAGGCTGTCACACGCGCCCAGTATCTTGAAGAAAACCGGTTTCGCAAAGATCAGCAGGGCGATACCGTGCATCATGGCGGCCCGGAAAAAGCCGTGCATCATTACGCTGCCGACCATTACGAAAAGTGGGCCGAAGACTTAGCCGGCCTGCCGGTGCAAAACCTGCACGAGGGCGGGTTTGGCGAGAATATCTCCACCCTGGGTCTTACCGAAGATGACGTGGCCATAGGCGATATTTTCGAGCTTGGCGATGCGGTGATCCAGGTTTCACAGCCACGGCAGCCGTGTTGGAAGCTCAACGAACGCTTCAATGTGCCAGATATGGCGCTTCGGGTGCAAACCACCGGCCGAACCGGGTGGTACTACCGTGTGTTGCAAACCGGCTGGGTCCAGCCCGACGATCTCTTGCGGCGGATCACACGACCGCAGCCCGACTGGACGCTTACCCGCGTCTTGCGCATCTTGTATGATGGCCGATTCGAGCCCGCCGAGCTGGCTGCTTTGGCCGAGCTTGCCGAGCTTTCCCCCCGGCTGCGCGATCTTGCCGCCAAGAGGCTTTCGTCCTTGACGGTGGAAGACTGGACCCGGCGGCTTCACGGTTAAGCTGCCCCAGCCCTCGGTGGTGTGAACGGGGCATGCCATATTGTGCTCCTGCGCCTTAAGCCGCTATCTGAATCATGTCGTTGAATCTCTTTGTTGAATAACCTCGTCTTTATTGAAGGTACCGCATGCCATTTATCAATATCACCGCCACCCAGCCCCTTTCCGCCGAGCAAAAAAAGCAACTGATAGAGCGCACCAGCGATGCGGTCATCGAGACGCTGTCAACTTCGCTGCCTTCGGTGCGCATCCTGCTTAATGAGCTGCCTTCCGGGCATTATTTTTGCGGCGGCAAATTCGACGTGGCTGCCATTCTGTTCGACATCGACATGATCGAAGGGCGCACAGAAGAGGTCAAGGCCAACCTCATCCACAGGCTAAGCCAAGTGGCCCACGAAGCTACCGGCTTCCCACTGGACGACGTCCGCACCCGTTTGTCGGATTTTCCCAAAGAGAACATCGGCATCGCCGGCGGCATCACCGCCAAGAAGGCGGGGCGCTAGCACCCTGGAAATGCGATAGCGCCAGGCCGCCCGGGCCGGCTTTCCTTCTTCGGACGCGAAAGGCCGGCATATTCAATCGCTTGTGAACGCTGAACGTAAGTTCGGTCTTCGGGCGGTTGAATATGCCGGCTTTTTTGCGTGCGGGGGGTACTGTTGACAGCAACTCAGCGTCATGTGAAAGACGCGCATGCTCGATGTTTGAATTAAATAAATGCCGGTTTTGCGTACGGCTTAAGTAAAAACCACGACAGCTGAGTGGTTTTCAGGCGACAGTCTGTAAGCTTCACAAGCGAGAGTTTCCCTGGGTGCAAAGACGTCGAGTTTGTTACATCAGCTATGGTTTCGTCGCTGTCTGCTGAAGCGGATTTATCCTTAAGCATTGATTCAATGGGTAAAAACCCTAGGCTATATTCTTGGGCTAGAGGTTTCAATTTTACGCTTTCATGGTTAAATGTAACGGCCAGATACACCGCATACTAAATTAAAGGGAGGCAAGCTCCCTTATCAAGCATTTGACCGATTAATTCGACAGAGGCAGTTTATGACCACGACTTGGAAGCAGAAGAAAGCCATACTGAGGGTGACGACGCTAGCGGCTGCGTTGATGGGTGTTTATGGGGGGGCCGGGGCTCAGACAGTTATAACGAATCCTTATGTCTGCTCGAGCGGACAATGTTCTTTGGACGACGCCCAGTACTCTGTTACTGATAACGATAATAAAAATACCTGGGCCGTCCAAGCCAAGAATGCAGGTACCGAACTTACCATCGATGGCGGGTCTATTGAAGCCTTGGGCCGTAAGAACCGGGCGGTGGGCGCCACCCATGGAGCCCAGGTGTTCCTCAACGACGTTGAAGTCAATACTGAAACCTCGGATTCCAACTATTGGGGCAACCACGGGGTACAGGCCCATGGCAAGGACAGCAGCGTCGAGATCAACGGCGCTCACATCTCCACCACTGGCAAGTACAGCAACGGCATCCAGGCCCAAGATCGTGGCCAGGTCCATGGCAGCGATGTCACCATTACCGCCAACGGGGGCTCGAGCTACACATTCGGCGTCGAGGCGGGCAGCGGAGGGGGGGTTGCTCTTACTGACAGCACCATCTCTGTGTCAGGCGCCGGCGCGGCGGGTGCGCGCGCTTACACGGGCGCGCCCACTAGTGATGGAAAACAAGTTCAAGGCCTGGTCAGTCTGGAGCGCACAAACGTCAGTGTGGGCACCGGTGCGATCGGCTTGATGGCGGGCGATACCGATGATGGCGTCGATGGCAGCGCCGGAACCATTCAATTTGCGGACGGCAAGGTTGTCTCCGAGGACGGGCCCGCCGCACTGGTACGGTTCGGCAGCCTTTTGTACGTTGAAAACTCTGAGCTTGAATCCAGTGGGCATACCGTTGATGTGGAAGGGGTGGGTTCCAAGGCCTCGTTCCGGGGCGCACGCATCAAGACTGATGGCGTGGGAACCGGCAATAAGGGCCTGATCGCGGCCGTGCACGCCGACGACCATGCCAGCGTTTCCATTTTCGATAGTTCCGTTGAAGCCTCCGGCGCCCAGTACACCCGGGGTCTCCTGGCCACGAATGCCGGCCACATCCAGACCGAACGCGTCGCTGTCTCAACCACGGGCGACAATTCACACGCGGTGCAAGCTCATGGGGCAGTACCTACAGGGACGGTGCCTATTTTTTCCCGCATCCATCTTGAAGGCGGCTCGGTCCACACCGAGGGCAGGGAATCTTATGGGCTGTATGCGCAGCAATTCGGCAGCGTCACAGCCAAGGACGTGGCAATCACCACAGACGGCGAGGCTGGCTTTGGCGCATTCGCCTACAACAACGGCGACCTTCAGATTACCGGCGGGTCGATCACCACAAACGGTGAAATCAGTTTTGAACATCCCACGCTTGACGTCGATGTCGGCAACTACGGCGTGCTGGTCAAGAACAAAAGCACCGCCATTATCGACGGCACCACGATAACCACCAGGGGCGCGGACGCCCAGGGCCTGCGCGCCGAGAACGACGGCGCCGAGGGCCACATACAGGACACCAGTTCGTCCATCAACGCGACAAACGTTACGGTAATCACCAGCGGCGAAGACGCCCATGGCGTCACGGCCTATGGCAGCGCGGCCAAGGACGGTGAATGGATACCGGGAAGCACGGTATCGTTCAACGGCGGTTCCATCAGCACCAGCGGCGACGGGGCGGTCGGGGCACTGGCGCAAAGCGGCGCCCTGGTGATGTTGAACGATACACAGATCACCACCACCGGTACTCAAGGCCACGGCGTCGGCGCTTCAAGCAACACGTTTTCGAATCCCACGATCAACGCCTATGGCCCCTCGCTGGCTGTCCTCAACAAGGTCCACATCCGCACTTCGGGTGATGGCGCCTTCGGTGTGGCGGCCTTCAACGGCGACAGCCAAATCCAGCTCACCGAGAGCTCGATCACCACTTCCGGGGAAGGCGGCGCAGGCGTATTCCTTGGCAACGGCGCCGACGTCACGCTGGACCGCGTTACGGTCGAAACCAAAGGGCCGTCGATTCTTTCGTACTTTGGCCCCAATGAGGATGTGGAGCAAATTGCCGGCGATCTCGAACAGTCGATCGAAGTAAAAGATTCGGTGCTGGAGACGAACAACGGCGTCTTGATGCGCATCGACCGCAAGGCCGGCGCCGAGGACGGCGAGGTTTTCCTCGACCTGCTGGGCGCCACCACGGCCGTCGGCAACATTGAGAACTACGGCGCCGACGGCAAGCTGGATTCGCGCGCAAACCGGGAAAAATACACCCACGTCAAGCTGGATGACACCGCCTCGTGGATAGGCGTGATGGTCGACGCTTCAACCACGGTGGCCAAGTCGGGCGATACAGTAAGCGGCAACCTGGACGGCGACGTCACCGCCGGCGACAACTCCACGGTCTCATTCCAGAACGTGCCGCAAATCAACGGCAGTGTATCGGTAACACCAGGCTCGCAGTTTACTTTCGGAGGAAATACCGCTACCTCCATCAGCGGCAATTTCTTCGGCATGCCGGGCTCCGGGGCCACGTTCAACAATGGCGCCAACATCGCCGGCTCGGTGCAGGGGGCGGGAAGCAGCTTCACGTTCAACGGCGACGCCAATATCAGCGGCCCCGTACAGGGTAGCGGCAGCCAGTTCCAGTTCAGCACCAGCGGCGGCAGCACCAACTTGGGGTCGCTCGATCTTGGCGAAGGCTCTTCCATCGGTGGGGGAACCAGCGACAACCCCATCAACGTGCAGGGTGATGCCAACATTGCCGGCGGTTCGACGCTGGGCGGCAACGTCAACATCAACGGGCATCTGTCGCTGGCGAACTCCTTCCTTAGCCCTGGCAACTCCATCGGCGGGGTATGGGTCGATACCATTGCTCCGCTTGCCGGCAACACCTTCCAGGTAGAGGTCGACGGCAACGGCCAGGCCGACTTGCTGGTCGTGCGAAGCGGCAACGTCGAGCTGGACGGGGCCAAGCTTCAGGTAGATCAGTACGGCGGCTATCGCCTCGATCATGACTACACCATCATCCGCACCGAGGCGGGAACGGTCGTGGGCCAGTTCGCCTCGCAAGAGCTCGGCGATACGTTTGCCGGCACGCTGGTGCAGCTTGACCCCACCAAGTATGGCGAGAAAGACGTCAAGATCAGCCTGTCGGCAAATCAAGACGCCATTGATCGCGCCGGCTACTCGTCCAACCAGAACGCCACGCTCGACGGCGTGTTGTCGGTAATCGGCCAGAACGCTTCGGCCGATGCCGTGATGTTCATGCAGCCCGAGGCGCGCAAA
>NZ_JBIQLE010000041.1:0-23507 GCF_044464525.1 Pusillimonas sp. | reverse complement strand
GCAAGGAGCAAAGCATGGCGAAGAAAATCGTCGGCTTTATCAAGCTGCAAGTACCAGCTGGTAAGGCAAATCCATCCCCCCCGATTGGCCCGGCTCTGGGTCAGCGCGGCCTGAACATCATGGAGTTCTGCAAGGCGTTCAACGCCCAGACCCAAGGCATGGAGCCTGGTCTGCCGATTCCGGTGGTGATTACCGCCTACGCCGACAAGAGCTTCACCTTCATCATGAAGACGCCTCCGGCGGCCATTCTTATCAAGAAGGCCTCGGGTATTCAGAAGGGTTCGGCTCGCCCGAACTCAGACAAGGTGGGCACGCTTACCCGCGCCCAGGCCGAAGAAATCGCCAAAACCAAGTCGCCTGATCTCACTGCATCCGATCTTGACGCCGCAGTGCGCACGATCGCTGGCAGCGCCCGCAGCATGGGCATCACGGTCGAGGGGGTGTAACCACATGGCCAAGCTAGGTAAACGCGCCGCCGCGATCCAGGCGAAAATCGATCGCACCAAATTCTATCCCGTCGCCGAAGCACTGGCGCTGGTCAAGGAAACCGCCACCGCCAAATTCGATGAGTCCATCGACGTGGCCGTGCAATTGGGTATCGACCCCAAGAAATCCGACCAGCTCGTGCGCGGTTCCGTCGTTCTGCCTGCCGGCACCGGTAAGTCTGTGCGTGTGGCTGTCTTCGCCCAAGGCGAAAAAGCCGACGCCGCCAAAGAGGCCGGCGCCGACATCGTAGGTTTTGAAGACCTGGCCGACAGCATCAAGGCCGGCAATCTCGACTTCGACGTCGTCATCGCCTCGCCGGATGCCATGCGTGTCGTGGGCGCCCTGGGTCAAGTGTTGGGTCCTCGCGGCCTCATGCCCAACCCCAAGGTTGGAACCGTTACCCCCGACGTCGTCACCGCCGTCAAGAACGCCAAGGCTGGTCAGGTGCAGTATCGCACCGACAAGGCCGGCATCATTCATGCAACCATTGGACGCGCCTCTTTCGGCGTTGAGCAGCTTCAAGAGAACCTGACTGCTCTGGTCGATGCTTTGAACAAAGCCCGCCCAACGACGTCCAAGGGTATATACCTGCGCAAGCTTGCCGTGTCGTCCACCATGGGCGGCGGCGCTCGCGTCGAAATAGCTTCGCTGGCGGTTTAATCAACTGCCGGCATATTGAACTTTGGGCTGCATCAGGGCTTGCCCTGATGTTGCTGTCAAAGACCGCTGGAGCCCCCAGCCACCCCAGGGTGGGCAAGGACTTAATCGCCAGGCTGTTTCTTGGCCTGCATCCAGCGCAGACGGCGCCCATGGAAGATTTCTTTATCAAGAACTCGACCAGGTGCGCCGCATTCGGTAGACACAAGAGACCCTCTCTCGTGTCGTTAGATGGAGTGTTCAAACCGTGAGTCTCAATCGTGAAGAGAAAGCGGTCGTAATTGAGGAAGTCTCCGCAGAGCTTGCGAAGGCCCAGTCAATTATTATCGCCGAGTACCGTGGTCTGGACGTCGCTGCCGTCACCGTATTGCGCAAACAAGCGCGTGAGTCGGGTGTGTATCTGCGTGTTCTTAAGAACACGCTGGTGCGCCGAGCTGTCGCTGATACGCCTTTCGAGGCGCTATCCGCAAAAATGTTTGGTCCGCTTATGTATGCGATCAGCGAAGACCCAGTTTCGGCCGCCAAGGTACTTGCCAGTTTCGCGAAAACCAACGATAAGCTCGTTATCACCGGCGGGGCCTTGCCCGATAACGCCCTCGATAGCGAAGGCGTGAAGGCTTTGGCCACCATGCCGTCTCGCGAAGAGCTGTTGGCGAAACTGATGGGCACCATGCAGGCACCCGTTACGCAGTTTGTGCGTACGCTCAACGAAGTTCCCACCAAGTTCGTTCGTGGCCTTGCCGCCGTGCGCGATCAAAAGGAAGCTGCGTAAGCGCTTTCGGAACTCGTCGAAAGACAGAGCGATACCCAACCCTGGCATTTATACCTATTTGGAGTTCTAAAAATGGCATTAAGCAAAGCAGAAATCCTGGACGCCGTCGCTAATCTGACCGTCCTCGAATTGTCCGAACTGATTACGGACATGGAAGAAAAGTTCGGTGTGTCGGCTGCCGCCGCCGCTGTCGCCGTCGCTGCTCCGGCAGCCGGTGGCGCCGCTGCCGCCGCCGAAGAAAAGACCGAGTTTGATCTCGTTCTGGCCGAAGTCGGCGCCAACAAGGTCAGCGTCATCAAGGCCGTTCGTGAAATTACCGGCCTGGGCCTGAAAGAAGCCAAAGACCTCGTTGACGGTGCACCTAAGGCCGTCAAGGAAGCGATGTCCAAAGCTGATGCCGAAGAAGCACAGAAGAAGCTTGAAGAAGCCGGCGCTAAAGTCGAGCTTAAGTAAGCTTATTGACGCCTGCCCGGGAAGGTTTTGGCCTTCCCGGGCTTTTGCGTCTCCAGAAAACCCGTATTTGAACGTTTAGAAATCAAGCCGGGTTCTCTGGAGTCGTAAGCCAGGGCCGTGGTTGACGGCCCATGTAACCCCCTCGAGTCGGAGTGCTCATGCCTTATTCGTATACCGAAAAAAAGCGCATACGTAAGAGCTTCGCCAAGCGTGAAGACGTCCAAGACGTACCTTACCTTTTGGCGACTCAACTGCAATCGTTCTCAACTTTTCTGCAGTCAGATACAACCCCATCAAAACGCAAGGAAGAAGGCCTTCAAGCCGCCTTTACCTCGATTTTTCCAATAGTAAGCCATAACCAAATGGCCCGCTTGGAGTTCGTCAGCTACGTGCTGGGCGACCCGGTATTCGACGTTAAAGAATGCCAGATGCGCGGCCTTACCTATGCCTCGCCATTACGCGCCAAAGTGCGCTTGGTGCTGATGGACCGCGAGGTAAGCAAGCCCACCATCAAAGAAGTCAAAGAGCAGGAAGTATACATGGGCGAAATGCCGCTCATGACCAATACGGGCTCGTTTGTCATCAACGGTACCGAGCGCGTCATTGTGTCGCAACTGCACCGTTCGCCCGGCGTGTTCTTCGAGCATGATCGTGGTAAAACACACAGCTCGGGCAAGCTGCTGTTCTCGGCCCGCGTCATTCCCTACCGCGGTTCGTGGCTTGATTTCGAGTTCGACCCGAAAGACATCTTGTTCTTCCGCGTCGACCGTCGTCGCAAGATGCCGGTAACCATCCTGCTCAAGGCCATCGGCATGACGTCCGAGGCCATCCTGGCGCATTTCTTCGATTTCGATAACCTCGAGATGCAAGCCGAAGGCGCCATGCTCGAGTTCGTGGCCGAGCGCTGGAAGGGCGAGGTCGCCCGCTTTGACATCACTGATCGTGAAGGCAAAGTCCTTGTCGAAAAAGACAAGCGCATCAATGCCAAGCACTTGCGCGACATTGCCGCCGCCAACATCGAGCACGTGTCCGTACCCGAAGATTTTCTTCTGGGCCAGGTGCTCGCCAAGAATCTCGTCAACCCCGAGACAGGCGAAGTCATTGCCAACGCCAACGATGAAATCACCGAGTCTATCCTTGCCGATATCCGCGATGCCAACATTCGCGATATCCAGACGCTTTACACCAACGACCTGGACCGTGGCTCGTACATTTCGCAAACCCTGCGCACTGACGAAACCGCCGACCAGATGGCCGCGCGTATTGCCATTTATCGCATGATGCGCCCCGGCGAGCCTCCAACCGAGGAGGCCGTCGAAGCCCTGTTCCAGCGTCTGTTCTACAACGAAGACACCTACGATCTTTCGCGTGTCGGCCGTATGAAGGTCAATCGCCGCCTGGGCCGGGGCGATGACATGACGGGCGCGCTCACACTTACCGACGAAGACATCCTCGACACCATCAAGGTGCTGGTCGAGCTGCGTAACGGCCGAGGCCAGATCGACGACATCGATCACCTGGGCAACCGCCGCGTGCGCTGCGTGGGCGAGTTGGCCGAGAACCAGTTCCGCGCCGGCCTGGTACGTGTCGAGCGTGCTGTAAGAGAACGTCTGGGCCAGGCCGAGACCGAAAATCTCATGCCGCACGACCTGATCAACTCCAAGCCCATTTCCGCGGCCATCAAAGAGTTCTTCGGTTCGAGCCAGCTTTCCCAGTTCATGGATCAAACCAACCCGCTGTCGGAAATCACCCACAAGCGCCGTGTATCGGCTCTTGGGCCGGGTGGACTCACCCGCGAGCGTGCGGGCTTCGAGGTGCGCGACGTGCACCCCACCCACTATGGTCGGGTCTGCCCCATCGAGACACCTGAAGGCCCGAACATCGGCCTGATCAACTCGATGGCGCTGTATGCGCGCCTGAACGAATTCGGCTTCCTTGAAACGCCGTATCGCAAGATTGTCGACGGCAAAGTCAGCGAGCAGATCGACTACCTGTCGGCTATCGAGGAAAGCAACTACGTTATCGCCCAGGCCAACGCGACACTCGATGCAGAAGGCCGTTTCGTCGACGACCTGATTGCTTGCCGCGAGGCCGGCGAAACCATGCTGACCGCGCCCGATAACATTCAGTACATGGACGTGGCGCCGTCGCAGATCGTGTCGGTTGCAGCTTCGCTGATCCCCTTCCTCGAGCACGACGATGCCAACCGCGCCCTGATGGGCGCCAACATGCAGCGCCAGGCCGTGCCTTGCCTGCGGCCCGAAAAGCCGCTGGTCGGAACCGGCATCGAGCGTACCGTGGCGGTCGACTCAGGTACGACGGTACAGGCTATTCGTGGCGGCATTGTCGACCACGTCGATGCCGACCGCATCGTTATCCGTGTCAACGATGACGAGAACGTCGCCGGCGAAGTGGGCGTAGATATCTACAACCTCATCAAGTACACGCGTTCCAACCAGAACACCAATATCAACCAGCGTCCCATCGTCAAGCGCGGCGATCATGTTGCGCGCGGCGACGTGTTGGCCGACGGCGCATCGACCGACCTGGGTGAGCTGGCTTTGGGCCAGAACATGCTGGTCGCCTTCATGCCCTGGAATGGCTACAACTTCGAAGACTCGATTCTCATCTCCGAAAAAGTGGTGGCCGACGATCGCTACACTTCGGTTCACATCGAAGAACTGACCGTCGTGGCTCGCGACACCAAGCTGGGCGCGGAAGAAATCACGCGTGACATCAGCAACCTGGCCGAAACCCAGCTCAACCGGCTGGACGATTCGGGCATTGTGTACATCGGCGCTGAAGTACGTGCCGACGACGTACTGGTGGGCAAGGTGACGCCCAAGGGCGAAACCCAGCTTACCCCCGAAGAGAAGCTGCTGCGCGCCATCTTTGGCGAAAAGGCTTCCGACGTCAAAGACACCTCGCTGCGCGTGCCTTCGGGCATGGTCGGCACCGTCATCGACGTACAGGTCTTCACCCGCGAAGGCATCGAGCGCGACAAGCGCGCCCAGTCCATCATCGACGATGAACTGCGCCGCTATCGCCAAGATCTCAACGACCAGCTTCGCATCGTCGAGAACGACACCTTCGACCGCATCAGCAAGTTCCTGGTCGGCAAGACCGTCAACGGCGGCCCGCGCAAGCTCGCCAAGGGCACGGCGATTGCACGTGAATACCTTGACGATCTCGACCGCTGGCAGTGGTTCGACATCCGGCTGGCCGACGAGGCTCATGCGGTTGTGCTTGAGCAAGCCAAAGAGTCGCTCGAACACAAGCGTCATCAGTTCGACCTGGCTTTCGAAGAGAAGCGCAAGAAGCTTACTCAAGGCGACGAGCTGCCCCCCGGCGTGCTCAAGATGATCAAGGTCTATCTGGCCGTCAAACGCCGCCTGCAGCCAGGCGACAAGATGGCCGGCCGTCATGGAAACAAGGGCGTCGTGTCGCGCATCACCCCGGTCGAGGACATGCCTCATATGGCCGACGGCACTCCCGCCGACATTGTTCTGAACCCGTTGGGTGTTCCCTCGCGGATGAACGTCGGGCAGGTGCTCGAGGTTCACCTGGGTTGGGCCGCCAAAGGCCTGGGCCAACGCGTCGCCGACATGCTCAAGGATGAACAGGGCGTGCAAGTGAAGCAGCTGCGCACCTATCTGCAGAAGGTGTATAACGCCGGCGGTGGCTCTGCCCACCTTGAAGACCTTTCCGACGAGGAAATCGTCGAAATGGCCCGGAACCTGAAAGAGGGCATGCCAGTTGCTACGCCAGTGTTCGACGGTGCAACCGAAGAAGAAATCGGTGAAATCCTCGAGATGGCCTATCCGGACGAAGAGGCCGAGAAGCTCCGGCTTACCTCGGGACGCACTCAGGCCTGGCTGTATGACGGCCGCACCGGTGAGCAATTCGAGCGTCCGGTCACGGTCGGTTACATGCACTATCTCAAGTTGCATCACCTGGTCGACGACAAGATGCATGCCCGTTCCACCGGCCCGTACTCGCTCGTCACGCAGCAGCCTCTGGGCGGCAAGGCCCAGTTTGGCGGCCAGCGTTTCGGCGAGATGGAAGTCTGGGCGCTGGAAGCCTATGGCGCGTCGTACACGCTGCAGGAGATGCTCACGGTCAAGTCCGACGACATCGCCGGTCGCACCAAGGTGTACGAGAACATCGTCAAAGGCGACCACGTCATCGATGCAGGCATGCCCGAGTCTTTCAACGTCCTTGTCAAAGAAATTCGATCTTTGTCGCTAGACATGGATTTGGAGCGTAAATAATGAAAGCGCTACTCGACCTTTTCAAACAAGTCTCGCAAGACGAGCAATTCGATGCCATCAAGATCGGCATCGCTTCGCCGGAGAAGGTGCGCTCTTGGTCTTACGGAGAAGTCCGCAAGCCCGAGACCATCAACTACCGCACGTTCAAACCCGAGCGTGACGGTCTGTTCTGCGCCAAAATCTTCGGCCCCATCAAAGACTATGAATGTCTTTGCGGCAAGTACAAACGGCTCAAGCACCGTGGTGTCATCTGCGAAAAATGCGGCGTCGAGGTTACTGTCGCCAAAGTACGCCGCGAGCGCATGGCCCATATTGAGCTGGCCAGCCCCGTTGCGCATATCTGGTTCCTGAAGAGCCTGCCCTCTCGTCTGGGCATGGTGCTCGACATGACCCTGCGCGACATCGAACGCGTGCTGTATTTTGAAGCATGGTGCGTGATCGAGCCGGGCATGACTCCGCTAAAGCGTGGTCAGATCATGTCCGACGACGACTTCCTGGCAAAAACCGAAGAGTACGGCGACGACTTCCACGCCCTGATGGGCGCCGAAGCCGTCCGCGAGCTTCTGCGCACTATCGATATCGATCGCGAGGTCGAGACCCTGCGCGCCGAGCTCAAGGCCACCGGCTCCGACGCCAAGATCAAGAAGATCTCCAAGCGCCTGAAGGTGCTCGAGGGCTTCCAGAAGTCGGGCATCAAGCCCGACTGGATGATCATGGAAGTGCTGCCGGTGCTGCCGCCTGATCTGCGTCCACTCGTGCCGCTTGACGGCGGGCGTTTCGCCACGTCCGATCTGAACGACCTGTACCGCCGCGTCATCAACCGCAACAATCGCCTCAAGCGCCTGCTCGAGCTCAAGGCTCCGGACATCATCCTGCGCAACGAAAAGCGCATGCTGCAAGAGTCGGTTGACTCACTGCTCGATAACGGACGCCGTGGCAAGGCCATGACGGGCGCCAATAAGCGTCAGCTCAAGTCGCTGGCCGACATGATCAAGGGCAAGAGCGGCCGTTTCCGCCAGAACCTGTTGGGCAAGCGCGTCGACTACTCCGGCCGTTCGGTCATTGTGGTGGGTCCGCAGCTCAAGCTGCACCAGTGCGGCCTGCCCAAGCTGATGGCCCTCGAGCTGTTCAAGCCCTTCATTTTCAACCGTCTCGAAATGATGGGCCTGGCCACCACCATCAAGGCGGCCAAGAAGCTGGTCGAAAGCCAAGAGCCGATCGTCTGGGATATTCTCGAAGAAGTCATTCGCGAACACCCGGTCATGCTCAACCGTGCGCCAACCTTGCACCGTTTGGGTATCCAGGCATTCGAGCCGGTGCTTATCGAAGGCAAGGCCATCCAGCTTCATCCGTTGGTTTGCGCGGCGTTTAACGCCGACTTCGACGGTGACCAGATGGCCGTGCACGTACCGCTGTCGCTCGAAGCGCAGCTTGAGGCCCGCACCTTGATGCTGGCTTCGAACAACGTGCTGTTCCCCGCCAACGGCGAGCCCTCCATTGTGCCGTCGCAAGACATCGTGCTGGGCCTGTACTACGCCACTCGCGAGCGCATCAACGGCAAGGGCGAAGGAATGTTTTGCGCCGACCTGGCCGAGGTGCAGCGCGCCTACGACAATGGCGAAGTCGAGCTGCAAACCCGTATCACCGTTCGTCTGAACGAATACGAGAAAGACGCGGCCGACGAGTTCCAGCCCGTGCTCAAGCGTTTTGAGACTACGGTTGGCCGTGCGTTGCTGTCCGAAATCCTTCCTCAAGGGCTGCCGTTCTCTTCATTGAACCGGGCGCTCAAGAAGAAGGAAATCTCACGCCTGATCAACCAGTCGTTCCGTCGTTGCGGCCTGCGCGCCACGGTTATCTTTGCCGACAAGCTGATGCAGTCGGGCTTCCGTCTGGCTACGCGCGGCGGTATCTCCATTGCCATGAGCGATATGCTGGTGCCGTCGGTCAAGGAAGAAATCCTCGCCCAGGCCAGCCAAGAGGTCAAAGAGATCGACAAGCAGTACTCGTCCGGTCTGGTCACCTCCCAGGAGCGCTACAACAACGTGGTCGACATCTGGGGCAAGGCAGGCGACAAGGTGGGTCGCTCGATGATGGAACAGCTTTCCACTGAACCCGTGATCGATCGTCATGGCAAAGAAGCTCGCCAAGAGTCGTTCAACTCCATCTACATGATGGCCGATTCGGGCGCCCGGGGTTCCGCCGCCCAGATCCGTCAGCTGGCCGGTATGCGTGGCCTGATGGCCAAGCCTGATGGCTCCATCATTGAAACGCCCATTACCGCCAACTTCCGCGAGGGCTTGAACGTACTGCAGTACTTTATTTCGACCCACGGGGCTCGTAAGGGTCTGGCCGACACCGCGCTTAAAACCGCGAACTCGGGCTACCTCACGCGCCGCTTGGTCGACGTAACCCAAGACCTGGTCATCACCGAGGTCGACTGCGGCACCAGCCATGGCTACACCATGAAGGCTTTGGTCGAAGGCGGCGAAGTTATCGAACCGCTGCGCGACCGCATTCTGGGCCGCGTTACCGCCAGCGATATCGTTAATCCAGAAAATCAGGAAACGGCAGTCGCCGCCGGCACATTGCTGGACGAAGACCTGGTCGAGTACATCGACGACCTGGGCGTGGACGAAGTCAAGATCCGTACGCCGCTTACCTGCGAAACCCGTCACGGCTTGTGCGCGCATTGCTATGGCCGAGACTTGGGCCGCGGCGCAATGGTCAGCCAAGGCGAAGCGGTGGGCGTCATCGCGGCGCAATCCATCGGCGAGCCCGGCACGCAGCTTACAATGCGTACCTTCCACATCGGTGGCGCGGCTTCGCGCGCAGCGATGGCAAGCTCGGTGGAAACCAAATCGGCGGGTACGGTTGGTTTCGAGTTGACGATGCGCTACGTAACCAACGCCCAGGGCGCCAAGGTTGCCATTTCGCGTTCGGGCGAAATCGTGGTCTTTGACGACAGCCGGCGCGAGCGTGAACGCCACAAGATTCCCTACGGCGCCACTATTACCGTCAGCGACGGCGACGTCGTCAAGGCCGGCCAGCGTCTTGCTACATGGGACCCTCTTACCCGTCCCATTGTTTCCGAGTACATGGGCCAGGTTCGCTTCGAAAACATCGAAGAGGGCGTTACCGTTGCCAGGCAACTTGACGAGATCACCGGTTTGTCCACATTGGTGGTGATCACGCCCAAGACCCGCACCGGCAAGGTCATGATGCGTCCGCAGATCAAACTGATCAACGAGGCGGGCGAAGAGGTCAAAATCGCCGGCACCGAGCACCCTGTCAACATTTCGTTCCCGGTCGGCGCGCTGATCACGGTGCGAGACGGCCAGCAGGTGTCGGTCGGTGAGATTCTTGCGCGTATTCCACAAGAGTCTCAGAAAACCCGCGATATCACCGGCGGTCTGCCCCGCGTGGCCGAACTGTTCGAGGCCCGTTCGCCCAAGGATGCCGGCACTTTGGCCGACGTCACCGGCACGGTCTCGTTTGGCAAGGACACCAAGGGCAAACAACGCCTGGTCATCACCGACCTTGACGGCGTCAGCCACGAAACCCTGATTCCCAAAGAGAAACAGGTTCTGGTGCACGACGGCCAGGTGGTGAACAAGGGTGAAATGATTGTTGATGGCCCGCCCGACCCGCACGACATCTTGCGCTTGCAGGGTATCGAACGCCTGGCCAACTACGTGGTCAACGAAGTGCAAGACGTATACCGCTTGCAGGGCGTGAAGATCAACGACAAGCACATCGAAGTGATCGTGCGGCAGATGCTGCGTCGCGTCAACATTGTTGACGCAGGCGACACCAGCTTCATCACCGGCGAGCAGGTCGAACGCTCCGAGTTGTTCAACGAAAACGACCGCATGGAAGCCGATGGCAAGCTGCCCGCCACGTACGACAACGTACTGCTGGGCATCACCAAGGCGTCTTTGTCCACCGACTCGTTCATCTCGGCGGCATCCTTCCAGGAAACCACCCGGGTCCTGACCGAAGCGGCAATCATGGGCAAGCGCGACGACCTTCGCGGCCTGAAGGAAAACGTCATCGTCGGCCGGCTTATCCCTGCCGGTACCGGCATGTCGTATCACAAGGCCCGCAAAGAGAAAGAGCGTTTCGAAGCGGCCGAACGCGAAGCAGCGCGTGCACTGGCCAACCCTTTCGAGGATACGCCGCCAACGGCCGAAGCCCATGTCACTCATGATGGATCGAGCGACGAAGTGGCAGGTTCGCCTGACAGCGCAGAGCAGTAAGAAACTCAGGCGCAAGAGCGCCTGGCTTTCGTCGTAATAAACCGCGGAGCAGCAATGCTCCGCGGTTTTTTTGTGGTGCGCCCAGCATGAACTGATCCCTTGTAACGATCCTAGGATAAACCCTTGCTCCTTCAAAAAACTATTGGTGTTTGAAAAAACAGCTGTTATAAAAGCTATAAATACACCTGTAATTACACTTAAAGCAGGAGGCAAGAGGCGGCATGGATGGAGGACAAACACGTAAGTACGTGATCGCCACGGATGTGGGCGGAACGTGTACTGACACAGTGGTTTTTGCGGCCGGCGAACCGATTCGTATCGGCAAGGCGTTATCCACGCCGCCAGATTACGCGACCGGAATCTTTGATTCCATCCGTTCGGCGGCCGACTCGATGGGAGAAGAGGTCGAAAGCCTTTTAGCCCAGACTTATCTCTTTGTGCATGGATCAACAGTAGTCGACAATACGATCCTGACACGCGACGGCGCCAAGGTTGGCTTGCTGACGACGGAAGGTTTTGAAGATACCATCCTCGTCACTCGTGGCGCTTACGGGCGTTGGGGCGGTCTGACTGAAGACCGCATCAAACATATCGTCAAGACCGAACGTGCCGCCCCCTTGGTAGAAGCCGACCTTATCCATGGCATCGGCGAACGTGTCGATGCAACAGGTGAAGTCATTCGTGAGCTCGACGAGGCCGAGGTCGAAACGGCTTTGCGCTATCTGGTTGAAGAAAAGGGTGCCGAAGCCATTGCAGTATCTCTGCTTTGGTCGTTCGCCAACCCCATCAACGAGCAAACCATCAAGAAGGTTGCCGCACGCGTCGCGCCAAAAGCCTACTGCACCTTGTCTTCCGAGATCGCTCCGTTACCCGGTGAGTACGAGCGCACTTCGACTGCGGTGATTAATGCCTATTGTGGGGGCATTACGCAAAGCTACCTCACTGATCTGCACGGCAAACTCTCGGCTACTGATTACCGTGGACAAACCATGGTAATGCAAGGATACGGCGGCCTGTTGCCGGCAGGCGAAGCAGGCGACCGCTCGGTTGGCATGCTTGAATGCGGACCGGCTGCCGGGGTCATCGGCAGTAAATCCTTAGGGCTGTTGCTCGACCAGCCCGACGTGATCGCTGTTGACATGGGTGGTACCACCTTCAAAGTAAGTGTCATTCAGGACGGCGAGATTGAATATGCACGCGAACCAATGGTGGATCGTTTCCATTACTCGGCTCCCAAGATCGAAGTCGTGTCGATTGGCGCTGGTGGTGGTTCAATCGTCAGCATTGATGAGGTCACCGGCGAACCGCGCGTTGGCCCCCGCTCGGCAGGTTCGCGCCCAGGTCCCATTTGCTACGGGCTAGGCGGAAAAGAGCCCACCTTGACCGACGTGTTCATGCTGATCGGCTACATGGACCCAAACACCTTTCTGGGTGGCTCGATGAAGTTGGATGTGACGCCGGCTCGCCGCATCTTCGAAGAGAAAATCGCGCGTCCTTTGGGCATGAGCGTGGAAGAAGCCGCGATTGGCATATATCGCTTGGCTTCGGCACAAATTACGGACCTCATCCGTGAGATCACCGTTGAACGCGGCCTTGATCCGCGCGACTTCGTGATGCATTCGTTTGGTGGCTCATGCGGCATGCTCTCGACCATGTTCGGCGCCGAGCTGGGAGTGCGCAAGATAGTTGTTCCCTATACCGCATCCGTTAACTGTGCCTTTGGCTTGGTATCGGCGGATATCGTCCATCAATATTCGGCAACGCGCACGCTGCCTGCTTCAGCTCCTGCTGCAGACATCAACGCTATTTACGAGCCCATGATCGAACAGGGTCGCCAACAACTGCGCGAAGAAGGTTTTAGCGACGATGAAATGCGCTTTGAGTGGTCTGTCGATCTGCGATATGCCCGCCAGGTTCACGAGCTTACAACTTTGGTGCGCGCCCAGACGCCCTTGACCGATGAAGGGTTGAGCCAACTGTTGAACGATTTCGAAGCCTTGTACGAACGCAAGTTCGGTAAAGGTTCTGCCTACCGCGAAGCCGGTATTGAAATGAAGCTGTTCCGGCTGAAGGCGGAGGGCTTGCTGAAAAAACCCGAAGTTCCCACCGTGCCGATTGCTGGTCCTGATGCAAGCGGCGCACTGATCGGCAAGCGCAACATCTTTGTCGAACAGGCCGGCGGACTGGCCCCGGCAGATATTTACGATTTTGAAAAACTGTCGCCGGGCAACCGTTTTTCCGGTCCGGCGGTCATCCACACGCCGATCACGACAATTGTGCTGCAAGCGGGTCAGCGTGCGAGCGTCGACGAGTATCGCAACGTCATTGTCGAATTCGAGTGAGGTCAAGCATGGATCCAATTACCTATTCCATCATTCGCCACCGCTTGTTCCGGGTCGTCGAAGAGGCTGTTATCACGCTCAAGCACGTATCGGGCACGGCCATTACCAACGAAGGCCACGACCTGATGGTCAGCCTGTATCGCGCCGATGGCTCGCTGCTTATGGGCGGCGTAGGTTTTCTTCATCATCTGACTAGTGCCGCCGAGGCCTGCAGGGCCGTTATCCGGCGCTTCGAAGGCCAGATTGAGGAAGGCGATGTCTACATGTTGAACGATCCGTACACGGCGGCGCTGCACACTTCGGACGTTTACATGCTTGCTCCCATTCATCATGAAGGCAAGCTGGTCGCATGGAGCGCATGCTTCGTTCACGTGTCCGATATTGGCGCGATGAACCCGGGTGGGTTCGCCCCGGATGCCAAAGATATCTACAGCGAAGGCTTCAGCAGCCCAGGCATCAAACTGATCAGTCGTGGCGAATTGCGACAGGACATCTGGGACACATTCCTGAACATGGTGCGCAGCCCCGAAATGGTTGCGCTCGACCTGCGCTCTTTGATTGCCTGCAACAACGTCGCAGGCCAGCGTATGCTGGCACTGATCGACAAGTATGGCGCAGAAGCCGTGGACCATGTCGGCCGCACGCTGATCGAACAATCCGAACAGCTGTTACGTCAGCGCCTGCGCGAACTGCCCGATGGGCAGTGGCAGTCGCGCCAGTATATTGATGTCAAGGGCGAGACGGCAAAAGTGGTCTTGACCATGACCAAGCGCGACGACTCCCTGACGTTCGACTTTACCGGCTCAAGTCCGCAGTCGGTCTACAGTGTCAACTGCACCAAGTGGGCGGCGCTGGGCGGTTTGTTCGCGCCATTATTCCCATTGCTTTGCTACGACATCACCTGGAACCAGGGTGCGGTTGAGCCCATCACCATGATCGCGCCCGAAGGCAGCATTGTTAATTGCACCCGCCCTGCGCCTGTCTCGGTGGCAACCGTGGGCGCCATCCAGTCGGTCAACAACGCCGCTTGCTCGGCGATAGGTAAGATGTTGGCCGCCAGCGAGAAATACAAAGACGAAGCGACGGCCGTATGGCACGCCAACCACTTTGCCGTGTTCATGTTCGGTCGTACTCGCGAAGGTCGTCTTGCGATCGACACGCTCACCGAGACCTTTGCCGGCGCGGGTGGCGCCAAGACCTACGGCGATGGTGTCGACATCGGCGGCGAAATGCCCAATCCAATTTCGCGCATGGCCAACGTCGAAACTGTGGAAGGCGCTTTCCCTATCCGTTATCTGTTCCGTCGCCGGATGCTCGATTCCGGTGGGGCTGGCCGGTATCGCGGGGGCGTCGGAGGCGAGATCGCCATTGTTCCGCATGGTAGCCCCGACGGCGGCATTAACTTCGTTTTGTCAGGCAAAGGCTCAAAGTTCCCCATGAGCGACGGCCTTGCCGGCGGCGTGTCGGGTGCTGCCAACGACTATGTGTTGTATCGCGGCCCGGCCGAAGGAACTGGATCGCCGCGGCTCGAGACCGATGCTGCGTCGTTGTCGGGTACGTCCGAGCCCATCAGTTGGGGCGTATTCCCGCTGGGCCGGCACGATGCGTTCTATCTGCGTTGGAATGGTGGCGGCGGTGTGGGTGACCCCTTGCTGCGCCCTGTCTCCGATATTGCCAACGATGTTGCAACCCGAAGAGTTTCCCTGGAAGCTGCCGAAGGCGTGTACGGCGTGGTGTTCAGCAATGGACAGCCTGACGACGCCGCCACGCAGGCTCGGCGTGAACAAATGAGGGCTGAGCGCCTGAATGTAGGAGTGCACGCATGACAAGCAGAATTTCTCCCACCTTGGTCCGGCGAGATGACGAAGGCGGCCATGTCGTCTGCTGCGCAGAATGTGGTCACGCCCTAACCTCTCCTGAAGATGAAACCCATTGGAAGGATCGTGCTGTGCTGAAGACCGTTCCGGTCAATCAGCAGCCGGGCTGGTCTTCATCAGTGCACCCCGATCTTGTACTACGCCAGTTTGCCTGCAATGAATGCGGGCATCTGCTGGACAGCGAGGTTGCCCTGCCAGAAGACCCCTTTCTTTATGACGTTGTTGAGGCGAAATAACGGGCAGGACGCCTGAATCTGAAGGTCTACGACGTGCGCAAAGTAGGTGAGGAAGTGCAGGTCCTGCTTTAACCGAGAGGTAATAGCAGTAAGTTTGACGTTACTTAGTTGTTTTTCTTCTGGTGGTGAAAATGCATAACATACAAATTCGGCAAGAGATTCTTGACCGGCTCATGGCCCGCCGTGGTCGTATCAATTTCTACGAGAAAATCGATCCTTCGCGTACGGCGCTGGTAGTCATCGACATGCAGAACACCTTCTGCGCGCCCGGGTCGCCGGCCGAAGTGGCGACATCAAGGGGCATTGTGCCGAATATCAACGCCCTTACTGCGAAGTTGCGCAAAGACGGTGTGCCCGTCATCTGGGTGCTGCATGCCAATACTCAGCACAAAGGGCGCAGCGACTGGGAACTGTTTTATAACCATGTGGTCTCCGGCGAAGTGCGCACGCGCACACTTGAGCACAATTCACCCGAGAACCAGGCGGTGTACTCCGAGCTGGAAACCAGTGATGAAGACATCGTCATCATCAAGAACCGTTACAGCGCCCTCACAGCGGGCTCGTCGTCGCTTGAGCGCGTGCTGCGCAGCATGGGCATAGATTCGGTGTTGATCGCCGGCACCAAGACCAACGTCTGTTGCGAGTCCACCGCGCGTGACGCCATGATGATGGATTTCAAAGTGACCATGCTTTCCGATTGTTGTGCCGCGTTGTCCGACGAGGAACACCGTGCGGCACTAGAGAACATTATTCAGCAGTTTGGAAACGTCCTGACTAGTCATGAAGCCCTCGAAATGATGCACAGTTACAAGCAGTAGAGCTTGTCGCGGGCCCTGAATCCCGCAAGACGGTTCCTCCGTCGCAGCAACGCAGCATTGAAATAACACCGTTCTAGGAGACAAATATGCTTCGCCGATTGCTTTGCACACTTTGCCTGGCGATTCTGCCATTTACGATGCATGCGCAAGACAAGTCCAACCTCAAGGTGGCCTTGATCTTGCCAGGCTCGGTGACAGACGGCACTTTCAACAGTGCCGCTGCCGCTGGTATCAAAAAGGCCCAGGAGAAGTACCCGGGAATTCAGGTGTCCATCCGCGAAAATACGGACGCCGCTCAGGCTCAAGAGGCGCTGACCTCGTATGCGCATGACGGCTACGATGTCGTCATAGCACATGGCTTCCAGTTTGCCGATCCCGCAAAGCGGATACACAAGCGCTTTCCCGATACCTGGTTCATCGTGAACACTACAAAGGTAGCTGCTGAGCCTAACTTGGCGTCGTTTGACAACCGCTGGGGCGATGCCGGTTATATGGCCGGCGCTGTGGCGGCGTTAATGAGCAAGTCGGGCAAAATCGCGAACGTGCCTGCTATACCGGTGCCTACCATCCAGGAGTACGACGAAGGGTTCAAGAACGGCAGCAAGCACATCAACCCCGACATCGAAGTGATGTCCGCTTACGTAGGCTCGTTCTCCGACATCGCTAAAGCCAAAGAGATCACGACCAGCATGATTGACAGCGGTGCAGATGTGGTCTCTGGCATTGGCAACGAAAACGTGCTGGGAACCTTGCAGGCGGCCAAAGAGAAGGGCGCGTTGATGATCGGTACAGCTTTTGATTCGGCTGCGCTGGCTCCAGACACCATCGTCACCACCGCCTTGATCAACTTTGATGTGAATATCGACATGGCCATCGGAAAGATCATCGATGGCTCGATTGAGCCCAAGAACTATTTGCTGGGCCTCAACGAAGACGGCATTGGTCTTGCTCCGCTGCGTAACTTCGAAGACAAATTGTCAGAGAAGGACAAGGCGGCGATCAAGGAAATCCAGGACGGCATACGGGCCGGCACGATCAAGGATCTGCCCGAAATCCGTGAGAAAGCCTCTTGATCCGGAGCTGAGTCATGGCTGAAGCGGCTCTGCTGCAGCTCGACGCCATCACCAAACGATTCGGCAGCCTGGTGGCCAACGACAACGTGAGCTTTGACGTTGGCCCAGGCGAAGTCATCGGAATCCTGGGTGAAAATGGCGCCGGTAAATCTACGTTGATGAACATTATCTCGGGCCTGATTCGGCCCGACGGTGGCGTCATCACGTTCGAGGGGCGACAGGTCAATTTCGATTCGCCCCGCGATGCCGCCGAGGCAGGCATTGGCATGGTGCATCAGCATTTCAAGCTGGTGGGCGCCTTAACGGTGGCCGAAAATCTCGCGCTGGGCGATCCGCGCTGGGGCCGTCGGGCGGTACTTCGTTTTGACGACCTTCGATCCACTATTTCGTCCCTCGCCCGGCAACTGGGTGTCGAGGTGGATTTCGATTCCCGGATCGACAGGCTCACGGTAGGGCAGCAGCAGCGCGTCGAAATCATGAAGGTGCTTTCGCGGCGGCCCCGCCTTCTGATACTTGACGAACCCACGGCCGTGCTTTCCCAAGAAGAGCGGCCGGCCTTGTTTCGGTTGGTGGCCGAGCTGGCGGCACAAGGTACATCGGTCATTATCATCAGCCATAAGCTCGAAGACATACTGGATAGTTGCCGACGAGTCGTAGTGATGCGGCACGGCCGGGTGGTCAGCGTTTCGGAGGTGGGTGGTAAAAGCCGCGAAGACCTTATTCGTCTTCTCGTCGGCGACGACCTGCCCACACTGCGTCCGAAGGAACAGCCGAACGGCGTGGGGCAATGCCTGTTGAAGACGTCCGGCATTGGTGTCAGGCGACCCAACGGCACCACCGCATTACAAGATGTCAGCTTCGAACTGCATCGTGGGGAAATTCTGGCGCTGTGCGGTGTCGAGGGCAATGGCCAATCTGAACTTGTACAGGTGGCTGCGGGTTTGCTTAAGCCGGAAAGCGGACACCTGCAATATTGGTTTGACCCTGACAACACGTCGTATCTGGATGCTGCAACTTTGCGTCGTTCGGGTGTTTGTCATATTCCCGAAGATCGGCTCAGGGACGGCGTGCTGGTTGACGCACCGCTGGGCGAAAATTTTCTACTCACTCATCTTGATTCTCAGCGGTTCAATCGAAGCGGATGGCTTCTTCCCGCCGCGGTTGAAGAAGCGGTTGGCGAGGCGGTCAGCACATATTCCGTCAAGACGCCTGGCTTGCGGGCGCGTATGGCTCAGCTATCGGGTGGAAATCAGCAGAAGCTGGTCCTGGCGCGCGAGCTGGCAGACGATCCCAGCCTGATAATCGCGGCGCATCCCACTCGCGGACTTGACGTCAAGACGATCGCCTTCATCAACAATCGCCTGTTGGCGCGTCGATCAGCCGGCGCGGGCGTATTGCTGGCGTCGGCAGACCTGGCCGAAGTCTGGCAAGTGGCGGATCGCATTATGGTTTTGTCTGCGGGGCGTTTGCACGGCCCTGTGGCTATTTCAGCAACAAGCATTCAGGAAGTTGGCCGGTGGATGACGCAAAGATGACAGCCGGCCCTACACTTTTTGCCGGCACTGTTCCCAGTACGGACGGGCGCTGGTATTTGTGGTGGGCGGCTCTGGTAATTGTCGTAATCACAGCTTTGATTCCGGCGGCTTTCATTGTGGCCGCCGGCAAGGATCCTGTTGCTGCTTATAAGGCGTTGCTGGTCTATACCCTGGCGACGTCCCATGGCTTTTACGAGGTTCTGACACAAAGCATTCCGCTGGCGCTGGTCGGCCTGGGCGTTGTCGTGGCGTTTAGAGCGGGCGTGTTCAATATCGGGGGCGACGGCCAGTTTCTTCTGGGCGCCATGGCGGCTTTTATTTTCGCGCCTTGGTTCGCCGATCTGCCTCAGCCGGCGGGCTTGCTGCTGTATCTGTTGTTCGGGTTTATTGGCGGTGGATTGCTGGGCGTATTGGTGGGATGGCTGCTCGTGCGCTTTCGAGCCAGCGAAATCATTTCCACCATCGTGTTGAACTTCATTGTTTTGCAATTGCTCAGTTGGGCGATTCGTGGCCCACTGCAGGAGCCGGCGCGCCTGATGCCCTGGAGCAAGTACCTGCCCGAATCCCTGTTGCTGCCCAATCTCATTGCCGGTACGAGGGTGCATTACGGTTTGGTGGTGGCGCTGGTGGTTCTGGTCGTGCTGGCGGTGGTCGTCAAGAAAACAGCGTTTGGCTTCAAGCTGACGACCGTCGGGCGCAATCCTTCAGCTGCGCGGTATGCGGGCATGCGCGAAAAAAGAGTCATTGTGTGGGCCATGCTGATCAGCGCGGGCCTGGCGGGCCTGGCCGGAGCGGTGCAGGTCGCCGGCATTCACGAGCGATTGCAGGACAATTTCTCGGCGGGATACGGCCAGGCGGCCATTGCTATCGCCCTGATGGCTAGACTGTCGCCGATCTGGGTGGCGCCGATGGCCATTCTGTTCGCTATTTTCTACGTCGGCGCGGGCGTGCTGCAGCGCGAGGCCAATATTCCGTTCCCCATTGTCTACATTATCGAAGGCGTGGTGATTCTGGGCTTTCTGTGCTTCGATGCCATTTCCAGCCGACGGAAGGAGAGCGTCTGATGGATCTCTTGATAGCCGGGCTGGCGGCGGCCGGCATTCGCCTTAGCATTTCTATCGCGTTTGCTGCCCTGGGTGAGACCGTCGCGCAACGTGCGGGCGTCATGAATGTCGGGCTTGAGGGCATAATGCTGTTCAGCGCCTTCCTGGCTGCTGCGGGGGCGGTATATACAGGCACGCCGTGGGGCGGGGTCGCGCTAGCCGTACTGGGTGGACTTGTGCTGGCTTCGATACATGGCGCTGTCTCCATTTATCTGTGTGCCAATCAAATCGTTTCCGGCCTGGCGCTGGTCTTTCTGGGAGCTGGGCTCTCGGGTGTAGGGTACCGCCTTACCATCGGTGGCGCTCCAGTCATGATTCCGTCGTTTCCGGCTGTTAATTTTGGGCCGCTGCGCGACATACCGTTTATTGGGCCAGTATTTTTCAGTCATACTGTACTGGTTTATGTCGCCGTGGCACTGGCCTTTGTGTTGTATTGGATGCTTGGGCGCACCGGACGCGGCCTTGAGTTGCGAGCATCGGGCGAAAACCCACATGCCGCCGATGCCGCCGGTATTGACGTCAATCGCTATCGTTTGGCGGCCGTGCTCTTCGGGGGCGCCATGGCCGGGATGGGCGGTGCGTTCCTGGTCCTGGCTCAAGTCAATGCGTTCGTAGAAGGAATGGTCGCCGGCCGGGGCTTCATCGCCATCGCCTGCGTGGTCTTCGGTGGTTGGAATCCGTTGGGGGTTCTGGTGGCCTGCCTGGGGTTCGGTCTGGCAGATGCGCTGCAGATCAGGCTTCAAACCTGGTATTCGGGGGTACCATACCAGTTCTTTGTCATGATGCCTTATGTCGTGGCCCTGATTGCACTGGTAATATTTGCAAGTCGTTCCGCGGGCCCTGCCGCGCTTGCATTGCCATTCAGATCGTTGCGTGCGCGCCGAGGCGTCGCATGAGACGGGCCGCCGCGGCCCAACTCGCAGACCAACCTCTCAACCCGTCAAAATTACACATGTCTACAACTCTAGACCTTGAGCCCCCACACCTGAAGCTTGATCAGAACATCGCTTTTCAGATGGCGTCGATCATCTTTCGTATGGAGCAGGATCTTCGCAATTTCACCTTGCGCAAGCTCGACATCACATACATCCATTTTCGGGTGCTGCAGTATTTGCTCGAAGAGGACGGCAAGAACATCAGCGAGATAGCGCGTGCAACTGCGGTCAGACCCGCTGTGCTTAGCCGGGTAGTAAGCCAGATGGCAGAGCGCGGCCTCGTCGAGCGTGGCGACGACCCGAACGACAACCGCTCGACCCGTGTCTACTTGACGGACCACGGCCGCAGCAAATATACCCAGGCATGGCCGGATGCCTATCGCATCATTCAGCATGCTTTCGAGGTTCTCTCTGACGACGAGCGCGAGATGCTGGAAATGTCCCTCAAACGGGTGGCGGATCATGTGTGCCGATTCTGATACAGATACGTTCATGCAGCAGGCATTGACCTGCGAGCTTTCCCTATGCTAATATGGCCAGCTAACCGTAAAAACCACCTTTGCCTATTTGTAGTGGCTGCCCGCGCTTTGCAGTGGCAGGGCCGCAATATCAAGACCAAAGGGCGATCAACATAAAGGCGATCAAAGTTTTACGGTTGTTGCAATACCCCGCTCTTTACATATTTTTCTGTGGATAGGCGGTTATTGCGACCGCCTAAGTTGTTTTTAACGTTCTGCAACGCGTACCAGCGTCCAAGAATAATAAACGCCTAGGCGAAATTGGTACGTAGTTCATTAGCACGTTCAATACGCGCCCATTGCCCGGGCGCGTAACATTCACAGGATGCGTAAAGGTTATGCCAACCATTAGTCAACTCGTGCGCAAGCCGCGCGAAGTCAGCCGCGCCAGCAGCAAGAGCCCCGCGCTCGAAAACTGCCCTCAGCGCCGTGGTGTCTGCACTCGTGTGTACACCACCACCCCCAAGAAGCCGAACTCCGCTTTGCGTAAGGTCGCCAAGGTGCGCCTGACCAACGGCTTCGAAGTCATCTCCTACATCGGCGGCGAAGGCCACAACCTGCAAGAGCACTCGGTCGTACTGGTGCGCGGCGGTCGTGTCAAGGATCTGCCCGGTGTTCGCTACCACATCGTTCGTGGTTCGCTCGACTTGCAAGGCGTCAAAGACCGCAAGCAGGCGCGTTCCAAGTACGGCGCCAAGCGTCCCAAGAAAGCTTAAATTTATTCTGGCTGGTTCGCCCAGTCGTATCAGTGCAGCCAGGGGTTCGTCCCATGGCATGTAAGTGATCATTCAAATGAATGATCGTGACCGTGCAAAGCGCACGGTTCAACTGAACTGTCACAAGGAAGTTATAAAATGCCACGTCGTCGCGAAGTTCCCAAACGTGAGATTCTCCCTGATCCGAAGTTCGGCAGCGTAGAGCTTGCCAAATTCATGAACGTAGTCATGTTGTCCGGTAAAAAGGCCGTCGCAGAGCGCATCATCTACGGCGCCTTTGATCACATTCAGGCTAAAACTGGCAAAGAGCCCATCGAAGTGTTCAACACCGCGATCAACAACATCAAGCCCATGGTCGAAGTAAAAAGCCGTCGGGTCGGCGGCGCCAACTATCAGGTGCCGGTCGAAGTGCGCCCTGTGCGCCGCCTGGCCCTGGCCATGCGCTGGCTGCGTGAAGCCGCCAAGAAGCGTGGCGAAAAGTCGATGGATTTGCGCCTGGCCGGCGAGTTGCTTGACGCATCCGAAGGACGTGGCGGAGCAATGAAAAAACGCGAAGACACGCACAAAATGGCCGAAGCCAACAAGGCCTTCAGCCATTTCCGTTGGTAATCTAAGGACTTACAAATCATGGCCCGCAAAACCCCCATCGAGCGCTACCGCAACATCGGTATCTCTGCCCACATCGACGCAGGGAAAACCACCACCACCGAGCGCATCCTGTTTTATACCGGCATCAACCACAAAATTGGCGAAACCCACGAGGGTTCAGCCACGATGGATTGGATGGAGCAGGAACAAGAGCGTGGCATCACCATCACCTCGGCTGCCACCACGGCGTTCTGGCGCGGTATGGCGGGCGATCGCCCCGAGCACCGCATCAATATCATCGACACCCCGGGACACGTCGACTTCACCATCGAAGTCGAGCGCTCCATGCGCGTGCTTGATGGCGCCTGCATGGTGTACTGCGCGGTGGGCGGTGTGCAGCCCCAGTCCGAAACCGTATGGCGCCAAGCCAACAAGTATGGCGTGCCCCGTCTTGCATTCATCAACAAGATGGACCGCACCGGCGCCAACTTCTTCAAGGTTTACGACCAGCTCAAGTTGCGCCTGAAGGCCAACCCCGTGCCTATCGTCATCCCCATCGGCGCTGAAGAAAACTTCAAGGGCGTGGTCGACCTGGTCAAGATGCGCGGCATCGTCTGGGACGAGGCTTCTCACGGCACCAAGTTCGACTACATCGAGATTCCTGCCGAGCTTCAGGCTTCGGCCGAAGAGTGGCGCGAGAAGCTCGTCGAGTCGGCCGCCGAGGCCAACGAAGAACTCATGAACAAGTATCTTGAGTCCGGCGAGCTTTCCGAAGACGAGATCAACCTGGGCCTGCGCCTGCGTACCATCGCCGGTGAAATCCAGCCGATGCTGTGCGGCACCGCCTTCAAGAACAAGGGCGTGCAGCGCA